>NZ_FNBU01000003.1 GCF_900102435.1 Sporolituus thermophilus DSM 23256
CAGCAGCCGGCAATTCGCGAGCGGTCGGCAATACTTCCGGCAGCGTTTTTTGCGGATTACGAATAGTATACAGTCTATGTATCATCCGGTCACAAAAAGCACCTGTATGGCCATCGGCAAGCCACTCTTTTTCAAGTGCCTGAGCTATCTCATCCAGCCGGTAACATGTCAGCCACTCGCTAAGCCAGCCGAGGCGCAGTTTTATTTCATTGGGAGCGCCACCGGCATCCCGGGCCAAAACAAACTGCTGGATAACCAGGGGCAACAGCCGGACAAACTGCGAATGGTTAACGCTGCGCGGCTTTTTCTGCAAACTTTGCAATACTTCCCGCCAGGGGATGTCCATGGTTTTGCCGGTGTATGGCCGGGGGAATTGGGCTAGCTTTTGGTAATCGCTGTCATACACTTCTATCCGGTTCCAAAACACTTTTAGTAAGACGTCGGCATCAGGTTGTACGCCAGGGAGAAAAAAGCTGGCATTATCAAAGCGGATTTCGCCATAACCGTTAACTTTGGCACTATCTAACCGCAACACTTCGTAGGGCTTATCAGGCAAGGCGAGGAGTTTAGGGGTTTCCTGGTGCCACAGTTCTTCGATCGTGACGCCTTTGGCATAGTGAGGGCGCTGCCGGTCAGCTTGTTCGATCTCTGTCAATTCGCGTGCAAAGGTTTCTTGGTCGGTAAATACCGGTATAGGTACACACCAGTTCCGGCGACTATAACCGCATTTGTTTTCCACATGGCCTTTTTCATTGCCTTTGTTGGGGTTGCAAAATACGGCATCAAACCGATAGTGGGCGCAAAACCTAAGGAAAGCATCCGTGCATTTTCGTTGGCCGTCTTTTTCGACGGACACCACTGCCGCCGAAAGGTTGTCGAACCATATCCGGGTAGGTACGCCGCCCATTTTTTCAAACAAGCGCTTGAGGCCTTCGAGAAAGCACTCCTGGTTTTCCCGTGGTACCGGATAGACAAAGGCTGCGTTGCTGTAAGGAAAGGAAGCTACGAGCAGCTTGTACTCCATCAGCTTTGCATCTTTACTTACCTGTACAGTGCAAAAATCAACCTGAGCTTCACCGCCGGGGTGCTCAAGGCGATGATAGGCCTGAGCATCTTCCACGGCCATCTGCTCTCGGCGTTTTTGGACATAGGCGCGGACAGTCCGGTCGCTGCCGGTAAAGCCGTATTCATTTTTCAGTCGCTGATAAATCCGGGCGGCAGTATGCCGCTGCTTACGGGGCAGCTGACGGTCTTCTGCCAGCCAAGTATCGACGACCTCCTGAAATGGCTCCATGACAGGTTTTTGCCTAATGCGAGGGCCAAAGTCTATATTCCAGTCGTTTTTATCTGCGTACTTTTTGGCCGTTCGCCAAGATATGTTTCTGTTTCTGGCGATTTCAGAGATTGTACACCCTTCAACTTCACGCATAAGTCTGATATACTGTTGCTGAGGCAATGTCAACATCCTTTCAATTCCCCTCCCGTGTTAGTCTCAGCAACTTTACGGTAAGGGATTATTTGGTTGTTGGCAAGTGCCTCTTTTTATGCCAAACTGGAATTTCAGCTCTGCATTTTTAGGATGCCAATCTCTGCACTTTTATTTTGCCATAAACAGGGAGGTAACCATGAACAAAATTTTATTAGTTCAATCCAAACTGCTTAATAAAATTAATCAATATAAACATACGGCCGAACGGGACTACCCGATCGAATGGGAAAAAATACATATGGTTAGCTGTGCCAAAATTGGCCTGCTTTTAGCGGCCAAGCGCAACATTGAGCCGGAAATGGCGGCGATAGCTTGCTCGCTGCATGACTACGGTCGGATCGTGACCGGCAAGCAAGCCTATCATGCGGTAAATGGCTATGAGCCAGTAAAAGAGTTTCTCGCGGAAATTGGGCTGTTTACCAATGACGAGATAGAAAAACTTGCGCAAGCAGTTAAAAACCACAGCAATAAGCATGTTGTTGGCACGCCGCTGGAGGAGATTGTCAAGGATGCGGATGTGCTTGATTGCTACCAATATGGCGACGAACTTGAGCGACCCGAACAGCGTGAACGTTTAAAAAAGGTTATAGCTGAGCTAGGGTATAGCGAACTGTCTTAGTGCTGGCTAAACTTACATAATGGTGACCAGCAGTGCGGATCTGGTATGAAAGCATTTGAACTTTTCGGTCAGTCAATAATGCTGGGCAAAACGGACGCTGCTGTGGCCGTAGGATTTGAAAGCATGTCCCAAGCGCTTAATTATCTGGCGTTTGCGAATTTTAGACTTAAAAGAAGTTGTTAACGACTTCAGTAATTTCTAGTGAAGGTATGTAGAGGAGATTTGTGAATTATGTCTGAGAAAAAATTAGTTTTTATGGCTTTGCAGGAGAATGTAGGGGTTTGTAAATTGGATGCTAGGGAGACGATTCCAATGTGGGCATACCAAGGGGAATTTTTTTGAATCACTAAAACGATGGATGAACTTTCCATTGTATGTCCAGAGGTTGTTGTACCCGAAAACATATTATGTGAAAAAGGATGGAAGATAATAAACAATGCTTCGCTGGATTTTTTGCGAAGCATTGTTTTATTTTTTGGCAAACCCATCTTTACAAAATATTTACACCTTTGGCGTATTTCTTTATCATTTTTTTACAAGGGAAAGAATTACAATTATATTGGTTTACTTTAGCTTTGCTTACTTTACGCCATGGATACCGATAGGTTTGTTTTTACTGGTGAGTTTGTAAAGAGTGGTCAGAGAAATGTAAAGAATGCGAGGATTGGGTATGATAGGGGATAATATACGTCTGCTGCGGATCGCAAAAGGGTTAAGTCAGGAACAGTTAGCTGAAAGAGTCGGCATTTCGTTGTTGGCAATTCAATACTATGAAGAAAATAAATGGCGGCCGGGGACGGAGACAATTTCACGGCTGGCAGATGCGCTAGGCGTGACAATTCCTGACTTGGTAGGGGGTTGTGATTGCGTTTGCGACGATGACGGCGATCTTATCCTGGTACGTAAAGATTGCGGCTGTCATCTTAAAGTATATGGTAAATTTAAGAGAAAAGAGTGTTGACTGGGCATTGGCAGGCATTCCGGATAATGGGGTGCTTTTTTTGTGTGTGTTGGTAGTTGGATGCTGGTTCCTTGACATTTTTTTTACGGCCACGCTAATTTTTTTGACGCCATTTTGACCTGAGACGGGGGTATACTATGGCTGTAATTACTAAGGATTATTCCCAAGGAGGCAATATTACATGGCTGAGTTATGGTTGGCTGCAGTGATCACGATGCTGTTACTTATTTATCTGGCCTATGCTTTGATGAAACCGGAGGAGTTTTAACATGATAAGCGATTTAGCCCTGTTTGGGACGTACCTTGCGGCCTTGTTGGTATTGGCATGGCCGCTAAGTATTTATATGAAAAAAGTGTTTGCGCATGAAAAGACGGTTTTTGATCCTGTTTTTCGGCCGATAGAGCAAGGTATATACCGGCTAAGCGGAATTGATGCTACCCAAGAGATGAATTGGCGGCAGTATGCAGCTTCCCTGATCGTGTTTAACCTGATGGGGCTGCTGGCTGTGTACTTGATTCAGGTATTCCAGGATGTTCTTCCGTTTAACCCTGAACGAATAGCGGGTGTATCTCCGTGGCATTTGGCCTTGAATACGGCGGTCAGCTTTATGACGAATACGAACTGGCAGGCCTATAGCGGCGAGACGACAATGAGTTATTTCACGCAAATGGCAGCCCTTTCCGTGCAAAACTTTCTGTCGGCGGCGACCGGCTTGGCGGTAGCAATGGCATTAATCCGGGGATTAACCTGTAAAACAGCTGGCAATATTGGCAATTTTTGGAGCGATGTGGTGCGCTGTACGGTTTGGATCTTGTTGCCGTTGTCCATTTTGTTTGCTTTGGTCCTTGTTCAGCAGGGTGTCATTCAGAATTTGTCACCGTATGTAACCGTACAAACGCTTGAAGGCGGCGAACAAAAGATTGCCATGGGACCGGTCGCGTCGCAGGAAGCAATAAAACTGTTGGGGGTCAACGGCGGCGGCTTCTTTAATGCAAACTCGGCCCATCCCTTTGAGAATCCTACGCCGCTTTCCAATTTCTTGGAAATGCTCAGTATATTTTTAATTCCGGCAGCTACCGTGTTTGTTTTCGGGCAGATGGCTGATGACCGGCGCCAGGGCTATGCAGTGCTGGCGACGATGATATTTTTGTTTGTGGGAATGCTGCTGACAAATTATTACAGTGAGCTATCCGGTAATCCGATTTTAGCTGCTATGGGTCTGGACGGCCCAACAGCGATGGAAGGCAAGGAAGTACGTTTTGGTATTGGCGGTTCGTCTTTATTTGCCACGATCACGACGGCAGCGTCTTGTGGCGCTGTCAACTCAATGCATGATAGCTATACGCCTCTCGGCGGTTTGGTCCCGCTGCTGCAGATGATGCTCGGGGGAAGTGGTTTTCGGAGGCGTAGGCGCCGGCTTCTATGGAATGATGATGTATGTCTTGCTTACTGTGTTTATTGTAGGTCTCATGGTAGGGCGGACACCCGAATACCTCGGGAAAAAAATTGAGGCTGGGGAAATTAAGATGGCAACGCTCGCGGTATTAATTCCCGCCGTAACAATTCTCCTGTTGAGCGCTGTTGCTGCAGTGGTTGAGGCAAATGCGGCGTCCATAGCCAATCCCGGTCCGCATGGACTGAGCGAAATTTTATATGCCTTTTCCTCGGGGGCGGGGAATAACGGCAGTGCCTTTGCCGGTCTGGCGGCAAACACACCGTTCTATAACCTTTGGCTAAGCGTTGCTATGCTTTTCGGCCGCTTCGGCGTTATTGTCCCGGCGCTGGCTATCGCCGGCAGTCTGGCCGAAAAGAAAATTTCGCCCCCCGGTCCCGGCACGTTTCCGACAACCGGATGGTTGTTTGTTATTTTGCTGGCAGGCGTGGTATTAATAGTCGGCGCGCTGACGTTTCTCCCCGCGTTGGCTCTCGGCCCGATAGTCGAGCAGCTGCTAATGCTTCAGGGAACAACATTTTAAAGGAGATAGCTGAAAGATGAGTGCCCTCAGCAGTTTTGATAAAAAAATTTTCATCGAGGCCATACAAGAATCGTTTCGCAAACTAAGCCCCAAAACTCAGCTTAGAAACCCGGTCATGTTCATCGTTTATGTCGGCGCGCTGCTGACAACCGCCCTGATGACGCGTGACATAATAACAGGCAGTACCGCAAATGTATTCTTTACTTTGCAAATTACGGCCTGGCTTTGGTTCACCGTTCTCTTTGCCAATTTCGCCGAGGCAATCGCGGAAGGACGGGGAAAGGCGCAGGCGCAGGCGCTGCGCAGCGCACGTACGCAAATGAAAGCCAATAAAGTAACCGCAAATGGCACGAAGCGAGTTGACGCTGCCGAACTGCGAAAAGGCGACATAGTTTTGGTAAGTGCCGGCGAATTTATTCCCGGCGACGGCGAGGTTATCGAAGGGATGGCCTCTGTCGATGAGAGCGCCATTACCGGCGAATCTGCGCCGGTAATCCGCGAAGCGGGCGGTGACAGGTCGTCTGTCACCGGCGGAACACGCGTCTTATCGGACTGGATCAAAATAAAAATTACCGCTAACCCCGGTGAGACCTTTCTGGATAAGATGATCTCACTGGTCGAAGGAGCTAAGCGGCAAAAAACTCCCAATGAAATTGCTCTGACCATTTTGCTGGTAGGTTTGACCATTATCTTTCTTGTTGCTGTCGCGACCATCGAGGCGTATGCAATCTATTCGGGAACTTTGATTCCTGTAACCATTTTGATTTCGCTGTTAGTCTGCCTTATCCCAACCACTATCGGCGGTCTGTTAAGTTCAATCGGCATTGCCGGCATGGACCGCTTGTTAAGGCGAAACGTGCTTGCTATGTCCGGGCGCGCCGTGGAGGCAGCCGGCGACGTAAACGTATTATTGCTCGATAAAACCGGTACAATCACGCTGGGGAACCGAATGGCGACCGAATTTATCCCGGCGCCGGGGGTTAGCGAAGCGCAACTTGCTGATATCGCGCAATTGGCTTCTTTAGCTGACGAAACGCCTGAAGGGCGGAGTATCGTTGTCTTGGCGAAAGAAAAATATAATATCCGGGAACGGGATTTGTCAGCTCTCGGCGCGGAATTTGTTCCTTTTACGGCTCAGACCAGGATGAGCGGGGTCGACCTGCGGGGGACAAAAATACGCAAGGGATCAATGGACGCAATCGAGCGGTATATTCGCCAGGAAAAGGGCGAGTTCCCGGAAAGTGTAAAATTAGTTTGTGAAAATATTGCTAAAGCCGGCGGTACACCGCTGGTTGTGGTACAAGGCGCACAGGTTATGGGGACTATTTACCTGAAGGATATCGTTAAAGGCGGTATTAAAGAACGCTTCCGCGAGCTTCGGCAAATGGGCATTAAGACCGTTATGATAACTGGGGACAATCCGCTTACGGCAGCGGCAATCGCGGCGGAAGCGGGAGTAGACGATTTTCTTGCCGAAGCGACGCCGGAAGCCAAGCTAAGGTTAATCCGGGAATATCAGGAAAAAGGTATGCTCGTCGCGATGACGGGCGACGGCACGAACGATGCCCCGGCATTGGCGCAGGCCGACGTCGGCGTGGCCATGAACAGCGGCACACAGGCGGCGAAAGAAGCCGGCAATATGGTTGACCTTGACAGCAATCCGACGAAATTAATCGAAATCGTTGAGATCGGTAAGCAACTTTTGATGACGCGCGGCTCACTGACGACCTTCAGTATCGCTAACGATGTCGCTAAATATTTTGCTATTATTCCGTCCATGTTTGCCGGGACGTACCCGGTGTTAAATACGTTTAACATAATGCGCTTGGCGACTCCGGAAAGCGCGATTTTAAGCGCGGTCATTTTTAATGCGCTGATTATCATCGGTCTGATACCGCTTGCGCTGCGGGGCGTTAAATATCAGCCGGTAGGCGCGGATGTAATATTAAAACGAAACCTACTTATCTATGGTGTTGGTGGCTTGATTGTACCGTTTATCGGCATTAAAATCATCGACATGATTATTGTAGCGCTAAGACTTGTATGAAGAATGGCACCAGATAAAGACAAAATGCAAGAAGCAATTTGGAAGTAAAAGGATGTTGACGGAAGATGTGGAAACAGTTAAAAAATGCGTTTTTGCTATTGATGATCATGACGGTGTTGACCGGATTAGCTTATCCTTTGGCTCTGACCGGATTGGCTCAGGTCTTGTTTCCTTTTCAAGCTAACGGGTCAATTGTCATGAAAGACGGAAAACCGATTGGCTCGCTCCTCATTGGGCAGAGTTTCCAAAAAAACGAATATTTTCATGGACGGCCGTCGGCTGCGGGACAAAATGGGTACAATGCCGCCGCTTCAGCAGGTTCCAATTTGGGACCGACCAATAAAAAATTGATAGAAACCGTAGCTGAACGTCTGGATAATGTGCGTTCCGCGAATAATCTTTTACCTGGTCAAAAAGTTCCTGCAGATGCGGTGCTCGCCTCGGGCAGCGGACTGGACCCGGATATTTCACCGGATTATGCCTATCTGCAGGCGCGGCGGGTGGCGAACAGCCGCGGCCTTACCGTTGACGAAGTGCAGCGGTTAATTAATAACCATATTAAAGACCGCCAATTTGGTATACTGGGTGAACCCAGAGTCAATGTTCTAGAACTTAACTTAGCGTTAGACGCTTTGCAACGTTAAGCCAACCTGAGGGCGTTATAGATGCGGGGGAATATTATGCCAAACGGAAGTCAGGAGAAACGGCCCGACCCGGATGCTTTACTGGAACGCATTCATAAAGAGACACGGGGGAAACTGACTGTTTTTTTGGGAGCGGCGGCAGGGGTCGGTAAGACGTATACTATGCTGGAAGCAGCTCACGGCCGTCTCAAGGAGGGGGTCGATGTAGTTATTGGCTGGGTGGATACCCATGGACGGGAAGAAACCGAACGGCTGGTTACCGGGCTGCCCCGGATATCACCCAGGCAGATTGAGTACCGTGGGAAGCGGCTATATGAAATGGATATTGACGCGATTCTTGACCGAAAGCCGGAGTTGGTGCTGGTGGACGAATTGGCCCACACCAATATACCCGGCTCTCGCCATGTGCGGCGTTTTCAGGACGTGGAGGAACTGCTACAGGCGGGGATTAATGTTTATACAACGCTTAATATTCAACACATCGAGAGCTTAAACGATATTGTTGCGCAAATTACCGGGGTAGTGGTCAGGGAAACCGTGCCCGACTATATTATCGAGCAGGCGGACAGCGTCCAACTGATCGATATTCCCCCGGAGGAACTTATCAAACGTCTAAAGGAAGGAAAAGTCTACGTTCCCGGACAGGCAGAACAGGCCTTGCGCAACTTCTTCCGGCCGGGCAACATCAATGCGTTGCGCGAGCTTGCCTTGCGTTATACCGCGAGCCGCGTCGACAAAGACATGAGCGATTACATGCGCGAGCACCGGATCGAAGGGCCGTGGCCGGCTGCCGAGCGTGTCATGGTGTGCGTCAGCGCGAGTCCGTTTTCCGCGCAGCTTATCAGGGCGGCGCGGCGGCTGGCGCGCGGTCTGCAGGCAGAATTGATTGCCGTTCATATCGAAACCCCGGCCAGGCGCCCGTTGAATGAAAAAGATCGTGACAGGGTAGCCGGCAACATGCGCTTGGCTGAGGAACTCGGCGCCAAAACACTCACGGTTGTAGGTAATAATCTTGTGCAGGAAATTTTGGACGTTGCCCGGGCGAAAAATGTTTCCTCGATCGTAGTCGGCAAGCCGCGTCACAGCCGGCTGTGGGATTTATGGCGTGGATCGGTGGTAGACAAACTGATCCGCGAGAGCGGCGGGATCAATGTCTATGTCATACGAGGGACGGCCGAAGAAAAGGCCAAATCAAACGTTAAAACAGCGCCGGACATAGAACCTTTTAGCTGGAAGCCATATGCCGGCGGCTTATGGATGTGTCTGGCGGTTACAGTATTTGGTTTATTGCTGAAAGAATATTTGGAAATCGTCAATATTGCGTTACTCTATCAACTACCGGTTACTTTGAGCGCTTTCTGGTGGGGAAGATGGCCGTCTTACTTTACCGCAGTGTGCGGAGTGGCGGTATTTGATTTTTTGTTTGTTCCGCCGGTATTTACGTTTACTGTTGCCGATATACGGTATTGTTGGAGTTTCCTTACTTTTCTTATTGTGGCTTTTGTCATTGGCGGACGCACGGAACTGTTACGGGCCGAGGCGTCTGCGGCCCGTCAGCGGGAACGGAGTACACGGGCGCTTTACGATTTTAGCCGGGAAATTGCGGCCGTAATCGATCTGGATGTGATTGCCGGCGAGCTTGTCAAACAAGCCGCCGAAACAATCGGGCGTTCCGTCGTGGTCATGATGCCGGAGCAGAACGGGAAACTTACCTTGCGGGCCGGGCATTATCTTGAACCAAACGCTTCGTTTTGCCTTACGGATGATCCGGCGGAGTTGGCCGTGGCGAGTTGGGCATTTGAACATGGACAGGCGGCAGGACGGTCTACCGATACGTTACCAAGCGCGAATTATCTGTATATTCCGTTAAAAACCACGGATAATGTTGTCGGTGTGATGGGAGTCCATATGACAGACAAACAAGTGTTGCTTGAAGAAAAAAGGCTTATCGATGCCTGGGCCGGTCTGGCCGCAATAGCCATAGAACGGGTCAGGTTGGCTGACAAGGCGCGGGAAGCGGCGCTGTTAGTCGAATCCGACCGTTTGCGCACGGCTTTGTTTAATTCGATTTCCCATGAACTGCGGACGCCGCTTTCAACTATTGTCGGGTCTGTGTCTACCTTGCTTGATGCCGAGCCGGTTTATTCGGAAACGGCCCGGCGCGAACTGTTAGAAAATATCCAGGAAGGCGCCGCGCGAATGGAGAGGTTGGTCACCAACCTTCTGGATACGGCACGGCTTGAAAGCGGCATGATGCAACTTAAAATCGACTGGTGTGATATTGAGGATATTATCGGCGCCGCGTTGCAAAGACTCCGCGATTCCACGCAACGGTATTCTCTGGAGATTAATGTTGCGCCAGACACTCCTTTACTGAAAGCGGATTGCGTTCTGCTTGAGCAAGTATTAATAAATCTGATTGACAACGCCATGAAGTATTCGGCGCGGGGAAGCGAAATATCAATTACGGCGGAAGCAGAGGAAAAATGGGTAAAAGTTTCGGTGCTTGACCGCGGCGTAGGAATATCGGAAGAAGATTTAGGCAGGGTGTTTGATAAATTCTATCGGGGACAGCAGCCGAAGTATGTGAGCGGTACCGGTTTGGGACTATCGATTTGCAAAGGAATAATTGAGGCGCACGGCGGCATTATTTGGGCGGAAAGACGCGAGGGCGGGGGAACAATCATCAGCTTTAAGATTCCAACGGGAGGCGAAGAGCCAATATTTTCCGAAAAGGATGGTGCGAAATGACGGAAAAAAGACTTCGCATCTTAGTAGTGGACGATGAACCGCAGATTCGCAAACTACTCAAGGTATCCCTTGGCGCGCATGGCTATGAATTTGACGAGGCAACTACCGGTGCGGACGGCGTCGTACGCGCTGCGACGTTTAAGCCGGACCTGATAATTATAGACCTGGGCCTGCCGGATATGGACGGTAAAGACGTGGTTAAAGCAATACGAGATTGGTCGCAGACTCCGATCATCGTACTTACCGTACGCGATCAGGAGCAGGAAAAAATTGACGCTCTTGATGCCGGAGCTGACGATTACGTAACAAAACCTTTCAGCATGGGCGAACTTATGGCCCGGATGCGGGTATCTTTGCGCCGGGCCGCATCATCCGAAACTGAGCCGGTCCTTTCTTGCGGCGACCTCGTTATTGACTTGGTCGGGCGGCGTGTTAGCGTAGGCGGACGGGAAATCAAGCTGACGCCTACAGAGTACGAACTGATTAAAGTTTTAGCGCAACACCGGGGAAGAGTGCTGACTCATAAACAGCTGCTAAAGGCGGTGTGGGGCAGTACTTATGTGGAAGATACTCATTATATCCGGGTATATATCGGCCAGCTGCGCCGGAAAATCGAAGAAAATCCGGCGCAGCCGCGGTATATTATTACCGAATCCGGCGTTGGGTATCGTCTGATGTGCCATAATTAACGAAAAGGTCGTTATCTTCTTGTTCTTCCTAATCCCTTTGGGGCAGGCAAACCAGCTTCAAAGGGGTTTTCTTTTGTAACGGAAATTATTAGGGCTTTAGGTCACTTTAAGCCCAGGGGCAGGAAAAGAATGGTTAGCGTTGTATTATATAAAGTGGTAATTATTGGAATGGGAGATGGCTAATGGATTAGGTCAGTATAATCAAACAATATTTGAAACGATGCTAATATTTACTGGAGGTGTTTATAATGAAAAAATTTGGACTGGTAGGCGGGATTGGCCCGGCATCCACGTTGGATTACTACAAAGGCATCACCGAGGGTTATCGGGTGAGGACAGCTAGCGACAATTATCCGCAAATGATTATTGACAGCTTAAATCTTGCCGAAATGTACGCTTATGTGTCCAACAAGCAATGGGATATGTTTATTAACCGGTTGGTCGGCTCAATAAAAAATTTGGCGGCCGGTGGGGCCGAGTTTGCGGCCATGGCGGCCAATACTGCCCATATCGTATTCGATGAAGTCAATAGCCAATCCCCTTTGCCCCTTATAAGCATCGTCGACGAAACGTGCAAATACGCACAATCAAAGAATTGCAAAAGCGTTGTGATATTCGGCACGGCTTTTACGATGAGCAGCGGGCTATATTCAAATGCGTTTGCGAAATACGGGATTGATGCATTTGTCCCCACGGCAGATGAGCAAAAGGCGATCCATAATATTATTTTCCCGAATTTGCAAGAGGGCATCGTTTTACCGGAAGATAAAAGGACAATACTACAGATCGCGAAGCGAATGATAGCTGAGAAAAATGCAGATGCGTTGATTCTCGGCTGCACCGAACTGCCGCTTATAATACAGGAAAATGATTTGGACGTTTTGCTTTTGGACACAACGCAGATCCATATTGATGCGATATTAAACGATATGCTTGCATAAAGGTAAAACGTGAAAGTTCCTACATTTCACAAGTAAGCTTCCATACAAATCACGCTATGGTTTGCAAATAATTTCCGCAATATATGTGTCGAAAATATTGGCCGCATGTGCCGGGCGTATTACCACGGCCGTGTCGGCGCCTTCGCCGGTACCGCCAATGGCAATAACGTCTTCACCGTACGGGATAAGTCCGGCGTCTAATGCCATGACGGCGATTTCCACGCATACCTTGACGCCCTGGCCAAACATGCGCAACGTGTGGGCGATGATTTCGACGGGGTAAACGCCGCCGAATTTACGGCTGATGCCGCGCTCCGCGCCTGACAGTACATGCGTGGTCGTTAGTAGCTTTACGCCTTTTTCGGTAAGGTGGGCGCGCATTTGTGGCGCCATCTCGTTGGTTCCGGGTTTTTCAAAGCCGTTGACATGGGTTACACACACCACATTTTCCACTTTTCCGGCAACCATTTCAGCCGTTTTTCCGCTGCAAGATGCAACAACAATCGAGCTAATTCCGGACTCTTTAGCTTTTTGTATGGCTAATTGCACTGTTTTGGCCGTATGAATGGGCCCTGCAGACTTCCAATACATTTTGTCACCTCGCATTAAAAAATGAGTTGGCAAAACCAATGGTACAGGGAAGGGTATTCAATTGTACCTATTCTTATCTCATCGGTTATAAAAATCCTGCCAGCGGATTTATCCGGTTTGCAGGATTTTTATATTACTATGAAAGTGTAGCCTGAATTTTTAACATTTTTTAGATCTTGTGAAGGAATTTCGAATGGTTGTGTCGTAACTGACTTAGTTAGTAAACTTAACTAACGGAGGAAAAAATGCCAAAAGCTAAGCCGCCCGGAAACGTCCAAACGATAAAACGCTTAAATCGTGAGGCAATACTGCAGTGTCTACGCGAAAATGGCAGGCTGTCCCGCGCGAGTCTGGCAAAGATGACTTCGCTCAGCAAGCCGGGTGTGTCGGCAATTGTCAGTGAGCTATTGCAGGAAGGTTTGCTTAGAGAAGTTGGCGAGGGAGCATCAAGCGGCGGGCGCAAACCAATCCTGCTTGAATTAAATTCCGATCAGTTTTTTATTATGGCGGCAGTCTTTGAGGGCATGAGGCTTGAATTGGCTTTAGCCAACCTTGACGGCGCGATTGTCGCCGCGCAGAGTATTCGTGTTGAACAAAGCTTTGCCGGACAAGATTTATCAGCTTATCTTCAGGAATGTATCGCAACATTTCTTAAAACCAGCGCGGTAGATAGCGAGCGCCTTCTGGGGATTGGGGTTGGTTTGCCGGGCATTACGCGGCGCGGCAGCGGCAAAATAAGCTTTTCGCCGATTACTGACTGGCATGACTGGCCGATTAAAGAAGAACTGGAACAAAGGTTCGTTTTGCCGGTTATGGTTGATAATGATGTCAATCTTATGGCTTTGGGTGAATTTTACAAAGGGGCGGGAAAAGGCCGTCAGCATGTGGTGTATATTTACGTTGGTACCGGCATTGGCGCAGGCATTATATTAAACGGGCAATTATACAGGGGCGTTGCTGACGCGGCCGGTGAGATCGGCTATATGATGATTGGCAGGCTGGAAACGCGGATTAGTGATAAGTATGGAACATTTGAAGGCAACTATTCGACATTGGCGCTTTACAACCGGGTAAAAAAGACGCCGGGGTTAAACCATTTAGCGACTGATCACGCGGAAAATATAATTCTAAAGCTGGTGCGAGAAGCGACTGGCTGTGAGGTTGCTCGGTCGTTGCTGGAAGAGGCATGCCTGAAATGGTGCTATGGCATCGCCAATGTTGTCAGCGTATTGAATCCGGAGTTGGTCATCTTAGGGGGTGATATGCCATATATCGGCGCCTGGGGAATTGACTTTATTCGCACCAACTTGGCCAAGCTAGTGCCGGTTGTTCCCGAGGTGCAGTTTGCCGAGTTGCGCGAACGGGCCGGTATAATGGGGGCAGTCTACCAGGTGCTGGAGTCGGACCGATCTTTGAGTGGTAGCCTGAAAAATGCGATGAGAGGAGAAGGGGGATAACAAAACATGGGTAGCAAAATGAAAAAAATTTTGGCATGTTGCTGTGGCATTGCGTTGATGGCGAGTCTTGCAGGTTGCGGCGGCGCCAAGGACAAGGCGGGCAATGCGCCGGCCCAAGAAAAGAAACTGGTTATTTACACAGCAAGGGAAAATCCGGTGACCGAGCTGGTAATCCCGAAGTTCAAGCAGAAATACCCCGACTACGATGTCCAAGTTATGACGATGGGGGCACAGCAAATTTTGGAGCGGGTGCGGGCCGAAAAGAATAATCCCCAAGCCGATTTCTGGTGGGGCGGTACGCAGGCGGCATTAATGACGGCTGCCAAAGAAGGATTGCTGGAAGCTTACAAACCGACATTTGCCGATAAGATTCCCGCCATGTATAAGGATAGTCAGGACCGTTGGTATGGAGAAATGTTGTTGCCGGAAGTTATCATGTACAATGATAAGGCATTGAAAAAAGAAGATTTGCCCAAAGATTGGGATGATTTGCTCGACCCCAAATACAAGGGACAAATAATCATCCGGGGCGTACTGCCTTCCGGTACGATGCGGACAATTTATTCGGCCATGATTTACCGTCAAGACCCCAACAATCCGCAAAAGGGGTATGATTGGCTGGCGAAACTTGATGCTAACACTAAGGAATACGCGACTGATCCTGCCACGCTCTATATCAAGTTGACCCGCGAGGAAGGCAAATTAAGTCTATGGAATTTACAGGACGTGCTGCTGCAGCGGGAAAAACACGGCCGGCCGTTGAATTTCGCGCTACCTGCCAGTGGCGTGCCTATCCTGGTTGATGGTGTTGGCATTATAAAAGGTGCCAAACACAGCGAGGCCGCCAAGAAGTTCTATGAATTTTTATTTGACGAGCAATTGCAAATAGAACTAGCGCATAAGACTTATCAAATCCCAACCAGAACAGATATTAGCAAGGATAAAATGCCCGATTGGTATAAAGGCTTAAATCTCAAGCCGCTGAACATCGATTGGCTGGTATTGGCGGAAAAGGAAAAAGAATGGATGCAATATTGGGATCAAAATATTAAAGGTAAAGGTGCAAAATAGCGAGCCGGGCGGATGTTCCGCCCGCTTGCTGCATTTACGGTACTGCCCGGATGTTTTGCTAAGGAGGTATTTATGTTAGGAATAACCCTGGAAAATGTATCCAAAAGATTTGACCAGGTTACGGCAGTGGAAGACATAAATGTCCAAATTAAAGCGGGGGAATTTTTTACTTTTCTAGGGCCGAGCGGCTGCGGCAAAACGACCACGCTGCGCATGATTGCGGGGTTTTATTATCCTAGTACAGGCTGCATCAAGTTCGGCGACCGCGATGTTACTTTTTTGCCGCCCAACAAACGCAATATAGGCATGGTTTTTCAAAATTACGCGCTCTTTCCCCATATGACGGTTGCGGAAAATATTGCGTTTGGCCTTGAAGTGAGAAAAATGAGCAGAGATGCAATCCGTACCAAGGTTGCTAAAGCGCTGGATTTAGTACGCCTAAGCGGGTTAGGCGACAGAAAGATTAATCAGCTGTCAGGAGGGCAACAGCAGCGGGTGGCTTTAGCCAGAGCAATCGTGATTGAGCCGGATATTCTGCTTTTAGACGAGCCGTTGTCAAACCTTGACGCGAAACTGCGGGAAGAAACCCGCGCCGAGATAAAAAGGCTGCAGCTGGAATTAGGGATAACCACCATCTATGTTACGCATGACCAAGCCGAAGCCATGGCGCTTTCCGACCGGATCATGGTCATGAACGCAGGTAAAGTCCAGCAGATTGGCGACCCTATAAGCGTCTATGCACGCCCTAGCAATAGATTTGTTGCTTCCTTTATTGGCGAAACCAACCTTATAACTGCTACGGTCGAGGAAGTAAACGGCGGCGATGTTGTCGTTAAAGCGGCCAACCATAAGCTTGTAGGGCTGCGCAGCAATGCCAATAAAGGCGTATCGTTCGCTCCTGGCAGTCGCGTGGTGCTTTCGATTAGACCGGAAGCTTTCCGTCTTGTCAATGATGAGGACGTGGCCAATATCGTCCGCGGCAAAGTTGGCCTGGCTGAGTTTGCAGGCATTAGCGTCAGCTATCTTGTCCAGGCTGAACAAATAGCGGTCAAAGCCATGGTTATTAATTCCGGATTTCAGGTTTTAAACCGCGGCGAGGAGATAGCGCTGACCGTAAATAAAAATGATATTTATTTTGTGGAATAGGGGAGAGGTAAATGAAGCGCTGGGCAATGATTACTACCTCGCCATGGTTTGTCTATGTTTTGATTGCGCCATTAGCGCTTGTTCTAGCCGGTTATGTAGTTTATCCCATGCTGCAGACATTTTGGGAAAGCCTACAGACCGAAACCGGTTTATCGGGCATTAACTACCTTAATTTTTTTGACTGGCAACATAGTTCGCATCTTGAGGCCTTATTGACCAGTATTTTTATATCGGTGTTGAGCGTAGTCTCTTGCGGTATAGTCGGCGTTACGATGGCGTTTCTGTTGACTCGCTATGACTTCCCCGGGCGAAGAATATTGTCCGTCTTGGTCATGGCGCCGATGGGTTTGCCCCCGCTTGTTGGCGTGTTATCTTTTGTTTTCCTGTTCAGTGAAAGCGGGATAATTCCGCGCTTAATTAAAGAACTTTTTGGTTTAGCGCAAGTGCCGTTTTATCTAAAAGGCATCGCCGGCGTTATCGCTGTGCATACGTTTACTATGTACACGTATTTTTATATGACTGCTTCGGCAGCACTCGCCGGGTTTGACCATTCCTTGGAAGAAGCCGCCTACAGTCTGGGGGCCAGTAGGTGGCAAGTTTGGCGCAAAATTATTTTGCCAATGCTTACGCCGGCAATTATTTCCGCTTCGTTGCTCGTATTTATGATGTCGATGGCTTCATATACCGCTCCGTTGATTTTTGGCATCGAACGGACAATGACCATGCAGATTTATTTATCGCGGACAAACGGCAATTTGGATATGGCGGCGACGCAGTCCGTGATATTATCTAGTGTTTCAATCGCTTTGCTGTTTATTATGCGTTGGTACCAAGAACGGCGCAATTATATCAACCAGAGTAAAGGCGTCAGTGCGCATCGCAGCGAGATAACAAGCCGCTTGGGGAGAATGGCTGCCATCGTATTGTCGGTGATTGGCGTTGTAATTTTGTTGCTGCCTATCTTTACCATTGTTTTATTATCTTTTGTCGTGGAAGCGAGTTGGACTACCCAAGCGCTGCCGCCGCACTATACGTTTGATCATTATTTTAAGCTGTTTACCGACAGCCGAACTTGGGCGCCAATTCGCACTAGTTTTGAAATGAGCATGCTTGCGACAATCGGCAATGTAGTATTCGGCGTGGCAGCGGCCTACCTGATGTCTCGTTTTGATTTTAAAGGGAAATATTTGATGGACATGATTATTATGATACCTTGGGCGCTGCCAGGCACGGTCGTAGCCATTAACCTTATCGCCGCCTTTAATCAGCCAACGTTATGGAGTCTGAACCAGGTGCTGGTAGGTACGTACTGGATCTTACCCTTAGCATATTTTGTCCGAAATTTACCGCTTGTGTTTCGGTCAAGCGCGGCGACATTCGCTCAGTTTGATCCTTCGATCGAAGATGCAGCGCGCAGCCTTGGCGCATCATGGTGGTACAGTTTTCGGCGGGTAGTGTTGCCTGTAACGGCAAGCGGCATATTAGCCGGAACATTGCTGGCCTTTGTGCAGGGCGTCGGCGAGTTTGTAGCATCAATTTTGTTGTTTACGGTCAATACCACGCCACTATCGGTGGCAATTTTCCAGCGCATGTACGCCTATGAGATTGGCGCTGCCTGCGCCTACGGGACGCTGCAGATTGTGATGATTGCGACCGTACTATTTGTTACGCAAAAACTTACCGGCGACAAGATGGGAACGTCTTGCAGTTAGGCTAAATTTGATTTTGGAGGCAGAACCATGCATTTTCGCCAAAAGATTTTCGCGAGAGAAGGCAGGAGTTTTCCCGGGCGGATTTACGCGGAAACGGTTTTAGCGCCCGCCTACGAGGAGGCAAAAGCGCATTTATTCAAGCCGATGATGGCCGTAAATAAGGCTCAGCTGATTATGCTTGTCGAGCAGGGATTGGTAAAGCAAAGCGACGCCTGCCGCATCATGAAAGCAATCCTCAATGTCACTGACGACAGGATTCAACGGACAACATATACGGGAAAGTTTGAAGATTTGTTTTTTCAAGTGGAGCACCTGTTGATAGAAGAAGCGGGTGAGATCGCCGGCAACCTTCACCTGGGGCGCAGCCGCAACGACATGGGGGTAGCGATGTACCGCATGGCTATCCGGGAAAAATTGCTTGAAGCGTTAGCTGCGCTTGTCGAGCTTAAGGAAACAGTGCTTGAAGTCGCTGACGAGCATAAGCTGACGATTATGCTTGGTTATACCCATACCCAGCAGGCACAGCCGACGACAATGGCGCATTACCTTATGGCCATGCTTGATTCGCTCGGACGGGACTATAAGCGCTTGACGGCGGCGCTTGACACGGTCAACCAAAGCCCGTTGGGCGCAGCGGCAATTACCACTTCCGGTTTCGCGATCAACCGGCAAAGGATGGCTGAACTGCTTGGTTTTGACGGCTTTATCGAAAATTCATATGATGCTATTGCCGGCGGCGATTATTTAGGGGAAACAGCATTGGCTCTCAAAATGTCCATGATTAGTTTAGGCCGATATATTAGCGATTTTCTGCAGTGGTCTACCCAGGAGTTTGGCGCGGTGACGGCCGCCGAGCCTTATGTGCAGATAAGTTCAATTATGCCGCAAAAACGTAACCCGGTATCTTTTGAGCATATTCGTTCGCTCGCCTCTAGTGTGACCGGGCTTTGTGAAACAGTTTTGACCATGTTGCACAATACGCCGTTTGGCGATATCGTCGACACCGAAGATGACATGCAGCCGTACCTTTGGAAAGCTCTTACAACTGCGACGCAGCTTTATCGGCTAACGGCGGCGGTAATCGGCACGATGACGGTAAACAGCGATGTTTTGTTGGCCAGAGCCCGCGAAAGCTTTGCTACCGTTACCGAACTTGCGGACACACTGGTTAGAGAGTGCGGGATATCTTTCCGGCAAGCGCATGCGGTGGTGCAAAAGGCGGTCAAGACAGCACTTGCGGCGAAAATCGGTGTGCGCCGGATTGATGCCCGGCTGGTGGCAGCCGCTGCGGAGGAGGTATTGGGGAAAGCCATCGCTGTAAATGATGAAATGATATCGCAGGCGCTTGATCCGGTAAACTTTGTTATGCGCCGGTGTTTGCCCGGTGGACCGGCGCCTGTCGAGGTGGAACGGATGATAAACAAGCGCCGGCCGATACTGGCAGCTAACAAAGCTGCAGTGATCGATATTCAGCTGCGGATAAAGAAGGCATTGGAGTGGTTGGATGAAGTTGGGCACAGCTGGAGCGAAAAAGCATGAAGGTTTAATATTAGCCGTTGATGGCGGTGCAACCAATTGTCGGGCGGTGCTGTGCACGACTGACGGTGATGTACTGGGTAGCGGCCGTAGCGGACCGTGCAATTACCAGAATGTAGGAATAACAGTCGCAATAAGAAGCTTGGAGGAAGCGATTGGAAAAGCGCTAGCACCGTCCAGGCAGAAACGCAAGTTGAAGGCGGCCGTGTTTGGCCTTGCTGGTCTTGATACCCGCAAGGATTATCGCCTAGTTTCTGACGCCGTTGCCAGAATGCTGGCGCGTTTGGGCATAGAAAGCGAAGAAACGATTGTTGACAATGATGGAATAATTAGCTTACTTGGTGCCATTGGTCATGAGAATGGCGTTTTGGTTATTGCCGGAACAGGTTCGATAGCATGCGGAATTACTAAGCAAGGGAACCGTTCAAGAGCAGGGGGATGGGGATATCTTCTTGATGATGCCGGCAGTGGCTATGCCATCGGCAAAGCGGCGTTGACGCATGTCATGTACGTTTACGACGGACGGGAAAGGGAATCCGGTGTTGTAAAGGCGATATTGGACCAGCTGGCGTTTGCAGATCCGGAAGATATTGTCGACTGGGTATATAGTTCGAGCTTTTCCGTTGACCAAGTTGCTGCCTTAGCTCCTGTTGTTTGCCGTTTGGCCGAGGAGGGCGATTGGAAAGCGCGCGGCATTGTGATGGATGCGGTGTTAAGCTTAAAACAGCTCGCCATGTCAGTTATCAATCGCCTCGGTCTTCGCCAGACGCCTTTTTATTTGTTGTTGTCAGGCGGGGTGTTGCAAAAAGCGACTTTTTTGCGCGCTATGCTGATTGATGTAATAAGAACAGAATGTCCGCAGGCGGAATTTGTCGACGCGCAATACCCCCCAATCTGTGGTAGCGTTTTGCGGGCGCTAATGTATGAAGATATTGATCATCGTAAGGTATTGGCTCGGCTAAACAGCCAGCTTTTTGACATTAAATAACATAAATGTTACTTGAATGGTTTTATGGGGGGAGCAGAGGCATGGAGTATATATATACGAGCGACTACCAGGCCATGAGCCAAATGGCTGCCCGGTGGGTGGCACGGGAAGTGTTGCGTAATCCAGCTTTAGTCCTTGGCCTGCCAACAGGGGAAACGCCGATCGGTATGTATAGATATTTGATCCGTTTAGTGGAAGAAGGGTTAATAAGTTTTGCCGAAACGTGTACTTTTAATTTGGATGAGTATGTAGGCCTGGGGCCGGATCACCCGCAAAGCTACGCAATGTATATGAAAGCTCATTTTTGGATTAAAGCTGGGCTAAAGCCGGAAAACATCAATATTCCTAATGGGATTGCTCCTGACCTTGCCGAAGAATGCCGCCGATACGACGCGAAAATTGAACAGGCGGGCGGGATTGATCTGCAAATACTGGGTCTTGGTCTAAACGGTCATATCGGCTTTAATGAACCTTCGCACAATCTTGCGATACGGACGCATGTAGTCGACCTAACGCCCGAAACCATCAAAGCCAATGCGCGCTTTTTTTCCAGTATGGACTTGGTGCCACGACAGGCAATCACCATGGGCATTGGCACAATCATGCAAGCGCGCAAAATACTGCTGTTAGTCAGCGGCGATAATAAAAAAGAAATATTGCGCAAGGCGGTGTACGGCGAAGTCAGCACGATTGTTCCCGCCAGCATTTTGCAATTGCATAGGGATGTGACGATAATTACCGATATCAAGATTTGAATAGTACGGCTACCCCCAACCCCTTGATATAGAAGGGTTGGGAACAATGTCACAAGTTAAACACACCAATGATAATTACATATTGAATAATAATTGAGAATTTGGTATCATTAAATTAAAATTGATTCCTTTTTTCATTTGCGCCGTAAATTAAATATACTTATGCGGCAAATGTATATGCGGGGCGGATTGGATGGGAATTTGTTCCTATACAAAAAGCCGGGATACAAGCCGTGGAGTTTACGGTCTATTGCCGGAAAGGTAATGGGCGCTTAGTAGTCTACACCTGGTTTGTTTTGAATAATCAAAACAAACCAGGTGTTCTTTATTTTCAACACTATGAACTACTTCACGTAGTATTGAAAACCACCAAAATTATCACCAGTAGCTTAGATAAAGAGGTGATAACTTTTTATGTTTTATTAATGTATATAATGCACTGTATATTGTGTACAACCATGACTATTCGTTCTGCTATTTAACATAATTGAAGGGAGGGAGAACAATGGACATTTATAGCTATGCTGCTTTTGCTTATGGAATTACAGCCGCTATTTCCTTAGCCACGGTTGGTCTGATACTAATAATTAACAACCTTGTAAACCGCATTTAAAATGATCGAGGAGGGTTATTTATCATTGTTTTGGTAAAAATCTGGCTGTCCGTTTTTATACCTTGGGGATTTAAGCGTTGATTAAGAAAGCTTAATAGTTGATCCATATATAATTCGATGTCAGGGGAGTGTCCGGCAATCTGTGTAAATGGAATAATCTAACAATAATTTGTGCATAATAATAATGCTTTTATTCACACGCAGGATAGGGCAACGCTGGGGAGCGACCCGAGCGGCGAGTGAGGTTTGGCAGGGCGGATTCCTATAGGAGCCGCCTTTTACTGCCGCCCTGGAAAACAAAAGCGATAAACCCCGGGGGTCCGGGGGCAGAGCCCCTGGGCTATATAGCCATTTTACCCTGTAGCCGATCCTCAAAGAAGATCATCAACTGTCCGAATATTATTCCCCAGTTTCGGATCGGCATACTCCATTTCTTGGATATTTCCTGCACTGACATATAGACTGATTTCCTAACCGCATCGTCCGTCGGGTATATCGTCTTGGTCTTGGTGAACTTGCGTAACATCCGATGGAAGCCCTCCACCGCGTTTGTGGTGTATATCAGTGTACGGACCTCCTGCGGGTACTTGAAATAGGTGGACAGCTCCGCCCAGTTTGCGTCCCATGATTTAAGGATTTGCGGGTATTTCCTGCCCCACTTTTCACGAAACTCCTCCAGTCGGTATTCTGCATCCTCCAACGTCGGCGCTCCGTACACCTTCTTTAAATCCGCCATGACCGGCTTTATGTCCTTGTACGGCACGTATTTTGTGGAGTTGCGGATCTGGTGTATCACGCACAGCTGCTGCTCCGTTTTGGGGAAAACCGTCTCAATGGCGTTCGAGAACCCGCTAAGGTTGTCGCGACATGCGATGAAGATATCTTCCACGCCCCGGTTTTTCAACTCGTTGCATACGGTAACCCAGAAGCTCGCACTTTCGTTTTCTGACAGCCATATCCCCAGTATTTCCTTACGCCCTTCAAGATTGATCCCCAAGACGGAGTAAAGGCACTTATTGACAACACGGCTGTCCTTGCGTACTTTAAACATGATCCCGTCTAAGAAGACGATTGGATATATAGCATCGAGAGGCCGCGACTGCCATTCAACGACAGCCGGCATAAGTTTGTCAGTGATCCGGCTAATGAGGCTCGCTGAGGCTTCTACCCCGTATATATCGCGGAGGTGATCCTCAATATCACGGGTGGACATACCTTTGGCGTACATGGCCATAACCCTCGCTTCGATGTCGTCAGTGCGTGTCTGCCTTTTTTCGATGGCCTGCGGCTCAAAGGTGCCGTTTCGGTCGCGCGGAACCTTGATTTCGCTCTCGCCCCATTCGCTTTTTATTGTCTTTTTGCCGTAACCGTTGCGGCTATTGCCACTGTTATTTCCCAAAACGCTGTGCTTTTCATAACCCAGATGCTCGTCCATTTCGGCTTCAAGCATTTTTTCTAGCGCTCCGGAAAACAAATTCTTGAGTTTCGCCGTCAGCTCGGCGGGTGTTGTACAGCCTTCGCAGATCAGTGCTGCGAGCTGTATTTCCTTTTCGTTTAACTGTGTCATGGTGATATCTCCCTTTCATCATTCTATTGGAGATTATTGCCATTTACACAGTTTAGAATACATTCTCGATGTCAGGGATTGCTTCAATCGGAATATTATTTATTTCGCGGACACGCTCGATTAGTTCGGTTAAGTTAATTTTTTTCATTGAAATGCTGCACCTCGTTTGGTTTTATAGTCGCAGGATCAGTCTGACTTATCAGTTTCTTTTTTTTGGCGCGTAAACATTTTCGCCGCCGCTTACAACATTACCTGTTATAACACCCCAATAATCTCAATAACGAGTATACGCGTTTTTTCTAAAGGGAATATTTTCCATATTTTCGTTGTTTTTCTCCAGTTGACACGTAATGTACTTGCTGCTACACTTTAGTAGGAATTTAAATAAAGAAACTGTAGAGTAGAGGCGCGATAACTAAGAGTACCAAAGACTTTTGAGCAAATGGGTCTTTGCGAAAGGAGTTGTCGCCGAAGTCTGGGAAAATTGCTCGGTTTTCCCAGGCTGGGTCTGGGTCGAATAGGCACAGAACTGTCACCGAAATGTTTATTTCGGTGGAGCGCTATCTCAGAACTACGTTGGCTCTAAGGCCCAAGAATGCCTTTGAACAGGTGCTGAGATATCTCCTCGGTACCTGTTTTTTGTTTTGATAAAGATTAAAGAAGGAGGACAGAACATTATGAAGAGCAAGCCGCGACCTGAGTTAAAAAAAGGGCTGGGGTTGGCCGCGGCCACCGCGCTGGTCATGGGCAACATGATTGGCTCAGGTATTTTTATGATGCCGAACACGCTTGCCAACAGCGCTGGCCCTGGGGCTTCGCTCCTGGCCTGGGCCTTTACCGGCATCGGATCCATCCTGCTCGCGTTGACATTCGCCAATCTAGGCTCCCGATACCCGCAAACCGGCGGCCCGTACGCATTCTCCAAAATGGCCTTTGGTGAGTTTACCGGCTTTATCAATGCCTGGTCATACTGGATTGGGGCTATTATCGGCAATGCTGCTATTTTAACGGCTTTCGCCAGCTATTTATCCTTTTTCTTCCCGATCGTTAAAGAAAATGGGCTTGTGGCCTTTACTATTACATCTTTTCTGCTGTGGTTTTTCACGTTAATTAATATTAAAGGGGTACGGGAGGCCGGTCTTGTTACCCTTATCACTACCATCTTGAAAGTTGTTCCCTTAATTGTGTTTGTGATTGTCGGCGCCGGTCATTTCGACCTCAAAATTGCCGGGCCGATGTTTCCGGAGGGAAAGGGCATTGAAACTATCTCGGCTGCCGCTACCGCGACACTGTGGGCGTTCATCGGTCTGGAGTCGGCCACCGTTGCCGCCGGTGAGATACAAAACCCGGAGCGCAACGTCCGTCTGAGCACCATCTGGGGTATTGGCCTGACGACCGTGCTGTATCTGGCGATAAGCCTGGTAGCCATGGGCACGATGAGCCAAGATGCACTCGCGCAATCTTCCTCGCCGCTGGCTGATATTCTCAACCAGTATTCCGGCGGCTGGGGTTCGGAATTTATCGCTTTGGGCGCCCTTGTCTCCACCCTCGGCGCCACTGCCGGCTGGGTATTATCTACTGCCCGCATCAGTTTCGCCGCGGCCGAGGACGGTTTGTTGCCTAAGGGTCTCGCCTCCGTTCATCCTAAGTTTGCTACGCCGCACACTTCGCTTATTGTCAGCGGCATTATTGCTAACGTCATCCTTATCCTTAACTATGTAGATTCGCTGACAGCGGCCTATAACTTCATGATTTTATTAGCTACCTTATCCTTTTTGCCGCCGTACGTTTTTGCCGCGGCGGCCGAAATACTGCTACTGTCCAAACGTACCGGGCAGTTCTCTTTTGGGAATTTTATCAAAAATTCTTTCCTCTCGCTCTTGGGCTTCGCTTATGCCCTGTGGACCATCTACGGCAGCGGTGCCGAGGCTGTTATGTATGGCTTTTTGCTTATCCTTATCGGTATTCCCGTTTATCTGTATATGAAGCTTAGCAACCAGTCGGTTATGGAAACTGCAAATATTAATTCGTAACCGCTAAGACTGCCTCACTAATTAAGGTCTTGTTGCAGTTATTATTCTTCGACGAAGCTTTCTGAGGCAAATGTAAATAATTTAAAAAGCAGCAGGGCTCCACCACTACTGTGGTGGAGCCCTGCTGCTTTCTCAGGCCAAGAATGTGGCAGTTATTGTCCTTGCATTATTTTAGGGAGCGTCCAGTGTTCTCGGCCATAGCGAGAAGTTCGGGCTGGCTGTTGATGGCATCTGCCGGTCCCAAACCGCCGCCGACGATATTTTTCACGAGTTCCATCTTAAAAAAGTTGCCGAGCCAATGGTTTAGGTAGTCTGATAAAGATTGAAAAACTTCGGCAGGTGCGCCGCTGGCCGTAACGGTAATGTATTTTTTCCCCGGCAGATAACGTATTTGATAGTCCGCATCCATGAAGGTGTACCAGCGGTCAAAAAAATTCTTCATTTGTCCGGTCATTTGTCCCATATATACCGGAGTGCCAAGAACAAGACAATCTGCCTCCACAATTTTTGGATATAGGGTTTGCATGTCGTCTTTAATGGCGCAGTACTCGCCCTTGGTGGTTTTGCATGTGCAACAGGCAACGCAGTCGTGAATGTTCAGGCCAGTTATATTAATAACCTCCGTTTGGTGTCCTGCTGCCGCGGCTCCCTTGCATACGGCGGTTACCAGCGCTGCCGTATTGCCGTTTTTCCTCGGGCTTCCAATAATCCCCAAAACTTTCATCGGCGTCTTCCTCCCGCTATAGATGGTAATATGAAAAAATATCATAATAAAGAGCACCCGTCAAGAGTGCTCTTTAAGCTGCCAGCCATTAATTAACATTCAAAGCTCTTAGCCGCTTCAATATCTTTTTGGGATACGGTTGCACTAACCAGTTTGGTGATAACCAAGTCGCCGGATACGTTTAAAGTAGTGCGGCACATATCCAGGAAGCGGTCAACACCCAGTATCAAGCCCATGCCTTCGGCAGGAACGCCGACCGAAACGCACAGGATTGCGATTAGCGGCAGGGACCCGCCGGGAACACCCGCTGTGCCTACGCCGGCCAAAACGGACATTAACACAACAACAAGCTGGCTTTCAAGGGGTAGGTTGATGCCATAAACTTGCGCCAAGAATAAGACAACGACGCCTTCAAACAATGCCGTTCCGTTCTGGTTGGCAGACGCGCCGCAGGTAAGTACGAAACGGGCAATCTGGGGGGGCATTTTTAGAGTCTTTTCAGCAGCTTCAAGGGCGATCGGCAGAGTTGCGTTGGAAGAAGCGGTTGAGAAGGCATAGACGTAAACTTCTTTACAGTTCTTGAAGAACTCCCAGGGGTTGGTCTTTGCAAAGATTTTTAGGAAAGAACCATAAACAACAAACTGTTGGATAAGGAGACCGAGTACGACCACCCCGGCGAAATAAGCCACGTTCTGCAAAAAGCCCGCACCAAGCCTGTAGGTGGTATTGAAAACGATGGCGAAGATGCCGTAGGGTGCGAGCAACATAGCCCACTCAATAACCTTCAACGAGGCATTGAATATGGTGTCAAGCATCTTGATAAGCGGATTATTTTCATCCGTAACAATCATGCTAAGCGCATAGCCGAAAATTAGCGAGAAAACCATGAGCGCGATAATTTCGCCGCCGAAGGCTCTGGCTGCGGAGTCAACCGGGTTTTGCGGAATCAGTTCAATGAAATACTGGTACCACGGTTTATTTTTTGCGGCCTCGACGTTTTTGCTAATAGTCAGCACGCCTTGGTTTTTGGCGAGCTCAGCCTTATCGAAGGTCACCCCGACACCCGGCTGGAGTATACTGGTTAGAGAAACGGCGATAATTACTGCCAAAAAGCTTAAAACCAGAGTAAACGCTATGGATCTGCCCGCTACTTTGCCTAGGTTGCGGCCTTTGCCCAGTTCATAAACACCCAGAATAAGGGCTGATACCAGCAGAGGAACAACGACCATGAAAATCATTCTCAGGAATATTGCACCGGTTAAAGTACAAAAATCAGTAAAGGTTTTCATGAACGGGTAGGTTTTTTGCGGTAAGAAATAATAGCCAATTAAACCAGCAACAATACCTAAGATAAAGCCCAATAAAAGTTTTTGATACTGTTTCATTAGCAGACCTCCTTTTCTAAAGTATGTTACTTTTGTAACATTTAGCTGTGACAAACCACCCCTTTAATAACAAAGTGTAAACTTGAATTTAAGATCAAATATACAATTAGCCTTATTTATTAATATTCCTTCAAGGGAAAAACAATAAGTGAAAAAATTTTAAATTGAATAATTTGTAGAACAATACTGCTGGCCACTTTGTCCTGCCAAGGGATATAACAAAACGCCGCTACAGATGTACTGTGGCGGCATAATCCCAAGGTGCAGGATACTAGATCGTACCAGCCAGGCGTATGTCACGACGTAGCCCTGGCATTCCCGGTTTCCAACCGGCCGGGACGCCTTTGCCGGTGGCTTCGCCATATTGAATTCCCTGGAGGGTGCGGATAATTTCCCCAATGTTGCGGCCCACCTCGCGGGGGTAAACCGAGTAGTAGCGGATGCGTCCTTCGGGGTCAATGATAAAGGTTGCCCGGTAGGCGGCACCAGTATTGCAGCCCCATACGCCGTAGGACCGGGCAATATTGCCGTTGCGGTCTGAGAGCAGCGGGTAATCGATTTTGCTGGCGCTAGGGGAAATCTCGGTGAAGATTTTGTGGGAGTAGACGCTGTCGGTGCTGATTGCGATGGCATCAGCACCTAATTCACGAATGTACGGATAAGCGTCGGCAACTGCCGCCAGTTCTGTTGGTCAGACGAACGTAAAGTCGCTGGAGTAGAAAAAGAGCAGCAGCCAGCTTCCTCTAAAATCACGCAGACATACTTCAATTTCCCGGCCGCGGTAATAGGCGGGAGCGCTGAAATTCGGTGCCGGCTCTTCCAGGCGGAAGCACTGCCGGGGAGCGGCGATTTTGCAGTCATCCATATAGTAGCCTCCTTATGTCGTGCTACTATATCATATGCGCCAGGAGGAGGTTATGTCAGCACAAGAAACTTAAGAGCCGTTCCTGCGCTGAAGCGGGGGAGACGCCGGGTTGGGGCTATTTTGCGCATGGGGGCTTAAATTAAATGTTTAACTTTTCGGCAGTACCGCGAATAGGATAGGAATGAAATTCAACCGTTGTACTCAATTATCAGGGGAGGAATGGAAATGAGTAATTTCGAGCTGACTATCCCGGTAGTGTTGATTATCTTTAACCGGCCCCATCTTGTTAAAAGGGTCTTCGACGAAATCCGGAGGGCTAAGCCGCCTAGACTATACATAATTGCCGACGGCCCCCGTCCACATCATCCGGACGATGTGGAAAAGTGCTTGGCCGCTAGGGCAATTATTGAAGAGGTAGACTGGGATTGTAAGGTCTTTAAAAACTTCTCGGATGTCAACCTTGGGTGCGGCCAGCGGACAGCGAGCGGGCTTGACTGGGTTTTTAGCCTGGAAGAGCAGGCAATTATCTTCGACGATGATTGTTTGCCCCATCCGACCCTCTTTAGGTTTTATCAGGAAATGTTGGAACGGTACCGGGGTGATGACCGAATTGTCTCTATTGGCGGAAACAATTACCGGTTTAAAGGGCAGCGATCACAGTATAGTTACCATTGCTTGCGCTGTACGTTTCACTAACTATCATATTCACGGGCCTTACCACTTGGAGATTGGTATATAAAGGAAGACCGCGGTCGCCTAAGGCTTGAGGCAAAGAGGCGGTTTTTCCCGGCGTCCGGTTGCGCCCGTCCAATAGTACGCAGGCAACTTTTTTGGTTATAAGCGAGGCTATAATTGATGTACGCGATCTTGTTGCTGTTATTGAGGTCCCAGCTGTCAGCAGTAGCTGCAGCCTGTACGGGATGAGTTGCAAGCGGTTGACGTTCGCTGTAATAATATGCTAAAATTATCTTGAAATCAAGATAATTTTAGCTGGAGGGGGTAAATGTCGCAAGCTCTGAAATTATATGTTGTCCTCAGTCGCGCCTATCGGGCGATTCTGGCACACGACGAACGCGATGTTCGGCGCCATGGCTTAAATCTTACCGAATTTGCCATTTTAGAACTGTTGTATCATAAAGGACCGCATCCGCTGCAGCAGATCGGGAAAAAAATTTTAATTACCAGCGGTAGCATAACTTATGTGGTGGATAAACTGGAAAAAAAGGGGTTACTTTACCGTAGGCCATGCGAAAAAGACCGTCGGGTGATTTATGCTGTCCTTAGTGATGCTGGGAAGTCACTTATTGAAGCGATTTTCCCGGAACATGTTCAGGCTCTTATGTACGCTATGGGTGGACTGTCGCCGGCGGAACAAGAAATGGCCATTTTGCTTTTAAAAAAATTAGGGCGGGAAGCGGAAAACAGGTTGTTAACATCCGGCGGGTATTAAAAATTAGCAATTGTGGAGGTATTTTATGGTTTTTTCCAACTTGCACAAGTACAAGGATGAAGGATTATTGATTCTCCGGTTAGGCATGGGGACAATGATGATGTATCATGGTGCACCGAAAATTTTCGGGGGTGTTGCCGCCTGGGCAAAAGTAGGGGCGGCTATGAAGTTTGTGGGGATTACATTTGCACCTGAATTTTGGGGATTTATGGCGGCTGTTTCAGAGTTTATTGGTGGACTAATGATTGTTTTGGGCTTGGGTACGCGCCTTGCAGCCTTGTTTCTCACCATCACCATGGGGGTGGCTGCGGCCATGAAATTTGGGACTGGCGCCGGGCTGTTCGGCGCATCGCAAGCCTTGGAAAATGGAATTGTATATTTAAGTTTAATTATTGCCGGTCCGGGCATTTATAGCTTGGACGAAAAATTATTTTCGCCAAGGAATATGGTACGGACACAGCCTTCCGGCCATTAAGCTCAAGGTGCATTAACCGCTTAGCGGACACTTGATTTGGTACAGTCTGTGTTTTTGGCAATTTTGCCAGGGTTACTCATACGGATGGATGGCGCAAAGGCTTCAACCCATTGATGCGGGGTTGGAGCCTTTGTTGCATTTATCCGGCTGATTTGCGTAGAATGTCCGGAGCTCTGAGAATAAGGGCTTCGGAATTTTTTTTGACGACCGGTCGAAGGGCTGTTTTGGGCAACGTGGTCTGCAAGGAAAATTTCAATCACGGTGGCATATTCGGCGATCTGTTCATAAAGTATAGTAGATACATCTTAGGAGGGATAGTTTATGGGTATATTTAAGGAAATACGTAACGAGTGCCTCATCAAAGAACTGTCCCGCGAGCTGAATACAGACGTTTTATTGTTCGGCTTTGACGGGTTTGTCTACTTTGGTAATTTGCAGGCAATCGACGACTGCCGGGTTGCCTTTCTGACACCGGCAATCGAAGCCGACACAAACGCCGTGACAATCCTTACTCCGGGAGGCGAGCGGCTTGAAGTAGAATTCGCCAATGTTGATCTATGGCAAGTCATCGCTAAGGGGACCGGCATTGCCGAAGACCCGCTGGAGGAAGTTAAGGCACAGACTAATAACGGGAAGCCGGTTCCCAATGCTGTGGCTGATGCGCGAATCGAAACTGAAAGGCAAGAAAGTCACGAATTGATTCGTCAGTTAAGGCGGAGAATTGGAGACGAAGTGGTCATAACAACTCTAGGCGGGTTCCTGTTTGAAGGCGTTCTTACCGACGTCAGAGATGAATTGGCGATTTTGCGAGTGGAAGATATATTTGTACCTGGTACTTCGGACGCAATTTCAGGCGACGACGTAAGGTCGGTGGTCGTGAATCTGGAAGCCCTGACCTCGGTCTCCGGGGCGACTACATGATGCTATACTAGTCCGTGAATTCAAGGCCTTTTAGATCCGGTATCTTTCCCTACCGGATCTTTTTAATTAAAGCGCGTATTGACCGGGGGCTGAAAGTATGCTCACTGCTATTGAATATATCGGCAGGGTAGGGGTTGGCATAACCTCGCCCCGTTTTTTTCGTGCTGATGACGGCAAGGTGTATGTGGTGAAACTGCAGAACAACAAGCTTGGCTTGAAGGTATTGGTAAACGAGCTGTTGGCGGCCAAAATTGGCCAATTTATGAATTTGCCCTTTCCGCCCAGCGGTATTATCGAGATTGGCGAGTCTCTGCTCACGGATGGCGCGGAGTCGGCTGAATACGGCGTGCTTCCAGGACGGCACTTTGCCTCAGAGTACTTGGAAGGCGCGGAGTATTTGGGACAGCATAATCTGGATAAGGCGTCCAACACTTCGGAAATGGCTGGTGTACTATTATTTGACCATATGTTTCATAATCCGGACCGTACCTATAACAAAAAAAACCTCTTATTGCGCCGTGAAGAGGATCGATATGTAATATATGCCATTGACAATTCTCACCTGTTCAGGTCCGGCAAATGGACGCCCAGGTCGCTTGAAAGATTAAGCACGCGAAAAAGGGTATACTTTCGTTTTATTTATGCATGGCTGCTCAGAGAATGCTTGACAGCACAGGATTTTCTCCCTTACCTTGCCAGGGTGGAAAATCTGACTGATGAACGAATTGGCGGACTGGTGCGGGAGATACCCTATGATTGGCTTCCGGACGAAAATGAGCGGCAGGCCCTGGTGGAGTATATCAAAGTGCGGCGCGACATGGCTGAAGAAATCTGGCAGAGGCTGCGCAAGCATATTCCCCAGGCGCGCGGCGGGCGCAGTTGGCTTTCCGCCGCGGACCGGGGCGTCTGCTCAGTCACAGGTAAGTGAAACAAGCTCCCGTTCCTGCTGCGGCAAGACCGGGAGCTCTATGGTGCGCCCGGCAAGGGCGTCGGCCAAATCTTTACTTGTCAAAGACATGGGGTGCGAAGACTAAATTATCGCAGTGGCTCAAGGCCTGTGGCAAGTCTGCAGGTTTTTTTATGTTTATCTATCCGTGAGGCTAACCGGCCATTCCCCAGAGCCTGGCGGCGGTATTCCCAGGAGAGGATCTCAGTTTCTCAGGAACTGGCTAACACCATGCCGCAAGTAGCGCAAGGGGCTACATCGCAGGCCGGTGTGCCTTTTTTTATGCTTTTTCTCGTATCCGTTTTTGATGCTGCCGTCCCCATTTATACATGACATCCAAAACTTCCTGAATGGTTTGGCCGTATTCAGTAAGGGAGTATTCCACTTTGGGTGGTACTTGGGGGTACACTTTACGGGAAATAATACCGTCCTGCTCCAGTTCTCTTAGCTGTTGAGTCAGCATTTTTTCTGTAATTTCGGGTATTTCCCGTTTAAGTTCGCTGAACCGCATTACGCCTTCTTTGAGAAAACAGAGGATGACTGGTTTCCACTTCCCACCAATCGTTTTTAAAGTGGTCTTGACGGCGTTCTTAAATTCCTGGTCTCCCATAGGTCATTTCCTTTCTAAATATGTTTAATGATACTAACTTACAAAAAAGTACGTACTTGATACAAAAGCGGTATATGCATAATAATAATCATAGCGTTTTTATTATAAAGTCTATTGAACCTTTTTGAAATGGCTTTCGTATTTCGGGCTGATATAAAGGAGGGGTTACAGTGAAACTAAGAGTATCAGCGGTGCAGTATCATCTTCATACCATTAAATCTTTTGCTGAGTTTGCGCAGCAAGTGGAGCATTATATCAAGACTGCTGCCGAATTTGAAGCTGATTTTGTCCTATTCCCCGAGTTTGTTACGACGCAGTTGCTGTCAATTGGCGACAGCCAGGGGAATGCGCTCAGCATCCATAATCTGCCTGATTTTACCGAGCAGTACTGTTTATTATTTACCTCACTGGCGCAGCAAACCGGAATGCATATAATCGGCGGAACCCATGTTATTCGGGAAGATGAGCGTTTATATAATGTGGCCCATCTGTTCTACCCCAATGGCAAGATAGCCCGACAGCCTAAGCTTCACATTACGCCAACGGAAGTAAAAGAGTGGAATATGGCCGCCGGACATGAAATCGATGTATTTGAAACTGAAAAAGGGACTATTGCCATTCTGACTTGTTACGACATTGAGTTTCCGGAAATTGTCCGTATGGTTAGAGCCAAAGGGGCTGACGTTATTTTCTGTCCTTCTTGCACTGATGACCGTCATGGTTTCTACCGGGTACGGTACACCAGCCATGCCCGGGCGATCGAAAACCAGGTGTACGTTGTAACCACCGGAACGGTTGGTTCGTTGCCAACGGTAGATTTTATGCGGGCCAATTTTGGTCAGGCGGCTGTTATCACCCCTAACGATATTCCTTTTCCGCCAGGAGGTCTATTGGCGGAGGGGGAAATCAACCACGATATGATTATTACAGCTGACCTTGACTTGGAATTGCTATACCGGGTTAGAGAACGCGGTTCTGTCACGACGTGGCGCGATAGGCGAACAGATCTCTATCCTGACTGGTAAAGCCGCAAAACCGGAGCAAGGGGGGACTGTGATGTATCGCAAGGAATTTTATGCTTTTGATAATAATCGTCCAATCAAAACGATTATTCGCAATTACCGGGTAGAAGATTTTGCTGCCCTCATCCGTATTCAGCAAGAGAGTTTTCCTCCACCGTTTCCGTCTGAGCTATGGTGGAATGAGGACCAGCTATATAACCATGTTACCTTGTTTCCGGAAGGCGCCATGTGTGCAGAAATCGACGGCGAGCTTGTGGGATCAATTACCAGTCTGATGGTCAAACTTGATGCTGATCACTTGGATCATACCTGGGAGGAAATCACCGACAGCGGCTATATCCGGAATCATGATCCGGCTGGGGACACATTGTATATTGTTGACATCTGCGTCCGCCCGACATATCGAAAGCTTGGACTAGGCAAAGCGCTCATGCAGTCGATGTATGAAGTGGTAGTCCATAAAGGTTTGCAACGACTGTTAGGTGGCGGCAGGATGCCGGGATATTACAAGAAGGCCGGCGAGATGACTGCTGACCAATACCTGGCGGCGGTAGTTAAAGGTGAACTTTACGATCCGGTTATTACTTTCCTGCTGCGCTGCGGCCGTACCCCGGTGAGAGTGGTAGCCAATTATCTGGAAGATCGCGAATCATGCAATTATGCGGCTTTAATGGAATGGAAGAACCCTTTTTTTCATAACGGCAAATAGGAGGCTAAAGTAGTGGAATATATTAGAATAACGGATATTACTGACCCCTTGTTTGTTCAAATGTACCGGCTGATGCAGCAGATTTTTCCTAAGGAGGAAGTATTGGCATTCGATTTGTGGAAAGAACCCCTTGCCGACCCTGGTATTCGGGTTTTCGTAGCCGTTCATGAGGGGAGAGTTGTAGGTGCAACGGAGTACCGTTATTACCCTGATTTTAATGTGGCAATGACCGATTTTACCATTATCGGACAGGCAGGCTTAGGTATTGGCCGCTTCTTGGCGCAAAAGCGACAAGAGGATTTGTTTGCGCTGGCTAAAGCAAGCAATAACAAATTATTTGGCATATTTGCTGAAGTTTACGATCCGTACAGAGTAGGAAAGTTTGAATTTGGTGGAATTAAACCCATGGATCCGTTCGTGCGCCGTGAAGTTCTTTCCCACCTTGGCTACAAACGCATCAATATTGATTATGTTCACCCATCGTGGAATAATGACGGCGAGGCCGTTACGGGATTAGATTTATGTTTTCTGCCTTATGACGAAACAACCGTAAGTATTTCAGCCGAGCTGGTGGCAAAGTTTCTGAAGCGTTACTATGCTGTACTGCCGAACAAACCCCAAGCTTGGTATGACATGATATCAAAAATAGAAAAACAGGAAGTCTTGGCTTTGCTACCGTTATAAAAGTAGCAAATCTTTCAAACACAAAAAAACTGCTCACATCTTCAGATTTATTACAAAACCAGCCACCGCCTTGTGAAGACGGTGGCTGCCAGCTGTTGGGAAACGCACTTTTTAAGAAGTGCGTTTTCTTGTAGCCTGGTGATAGGGGAAGGCCTGCAGGCCTTTTTATGTTTATCTACCTGTGAAGCCATCAGCAATTGATGATTTCTTCATAATTTCTTCATAATTTCTTCACGATGTCTTCATAATTTAAAGTTATAATTACTTCGTAATTACGAGGAGGTGGGAAAAGATGAACATGACCCATTATATGGAGTTGCTTGCTGTAAATCAGCCTTGGAATCTCATAATTTACATGGTGATTCCGGTTGTTTTGGCAGAGGCATTGGTGGCAACCGAATTCTTTGTCGTATTTAATAAACAGCAAAAAACCGGGACACTGCGGGCTTTGAACAAGTGGCTGGGAATAATTCTAGGATTTTATTTCTTAGGGATTTTTCTTAATCTCATGACTACTGCGGTTCCTAACATCAAATGGCGCGGAGCCGCTGATATTCTTGCCGTAGGTTTTTATTTAAGCGGCGTACTGCCACTCTTAAGCATTGCGCTAATGGAGCTTGGCATAATTGCTAAGGGAAAAGACGACGAAGCTAAACTTAAACTGCATTTCGTGTTACTGACGGTATTTCTTGTTGTAGCTCATATCGCTATGGTGTTCGGAATGGTCGATCCTACGGTTATGGGGTGGAGTCCAGACGCGGGGATTGGTCGTCCATCTCACATGCATTAAAGATATTTAAACGGAGTTGACCAGCCATCACCAACTGCCTGCCCGGCATTTCCAATATAACTTTTAGCGGGGCAGGCTAACTTTTTATCATGCGAATAATAAGACAGAACCATCATGTGCGGATGCTGATGGTTCTGGTTTGTTCATGATGCCAATTTTTTTATAGTTAAGCCTGGTCCTGGCTGAGACTTTCTGCCAGCCGGTCAAGCTCAAGCGCCAGCGTGTTTGTCTGCTGGATAGAGCTGGTAACATGGGTTATTGCAGCGGTAATTTGGGACACCATATTATGGATATTGTCCATCTCGTTATAAGTGCGACTGCTGTCAGACTGGATAGCCTTAATAATTCTCTCAATTTTCTGGATGGACTCGGCACTTGAGGCTGCCAGTTTGCGGATTTCTTCGGCAACAACACCGAACCCACGGCCGGCGTCGCCCACGCGGGCTGCTTCAATGGCGGCGTTTAGTCCCAAAAGATTGGTCTGGTTAGCCACCGATCTAATAAACCCCAGCACTTGGTCAGTCTCGCGCATGCGTTTTTCCGATTCGCGGGCAAGTTTTGCCAATTCCTGCGTAATTGCCGTAATCTCCTCGGCTTGGGCGGTAATTTCTTCAGACGTACTGGCTAGGACGGCAATACTTTCGGTCAACTTGCCGGCCATTTCTTTCAGGGTATCCTGGCGGTCAACCGTTTCCTGCGTACAGGCTGCGCCAATGACTTCGCCGCTTGAATTAACGATAGGGATGGCTACCGCAATATAGGGCTGACCAAAGAGTGATTTGTCGCCGCGGATGACTACCCGCCTCTTTTCGTGAATCGCCCGGTACACGGCGCTGCCCGGCTTTAGCGGTGAACCGACTTGCACCTTAAGGTCCAGTTTTTTGCCGGGCTTATAATATAAGTATTTTTCCCGGTCGGTGAGGCTGACTCCGCAGTCGCCAATGGAAAGGTCATTGAAAAATTCCAGGACAAAGCGAAACTTTTCTAATAATGCTTCATCATTCTCCCGCATAGCGACATCTCCTTATATCTAAAATACAAAACAATTAAACAATTAAGTTTTCGATAAAACTAAGCGAAACCCTGCAATAACCACTGACATTTACCGTCTTGCCGCCGGCGTAAAGAAAGATTATGCAAACGGTAAGCGATGGTATAATATACCTAAAAGATCAATTGAGGTGATGGCATGTGAAAAGAATTATCCTGGGCGGACAAGCGATCATCGCCGGCCGCGGGTCGTTAGACAGCCTAAGGGAAATAAATGGGGCCAGAGCGTTTATCGTTACCGGCGGCAATTCCATGTTCGCCAACGGGACAATTGCCAAAATCGAAAAAGTGCTGCAAGACAAGAAAATTGAAACATGCGTTTATTCCGGCATCGGCAAAAATCCTGACACCGGCGCCGTCCTGGATGGCCTTGCGAAAATGCGCGAGCTAGAGCCCGATGTGGTGATTGCCGTTGGCGGGGGCTCGCCGATTGACGCTGCCAAGGTCATGGCCCTGATGTACGACTATCCGGACCTTACGTTTGACAATATGTTAGCGGACGAGCTGCCGCAGCAAAGGCGCGGTGTAAAGTTTATCGCCATACCATCAACATCGGGGACAGGCAGCGAGGTGACCAGGGCGGCGGTCATTACCTTCCGGGACCAAAGCCTTAAAATCGGGTTGAAGACCGATGCGTTTGTGCCTGATGTGGCCATTCTTGACGCGGACATCACCATGAGCATGCCGCCCCATATTGTGGCCGAGACGGGCATGGACGCCGTCACGCATGCCGTGGAGTGCTATATTAACAAAAGTCTTGACGACTTCAGTGAGGCTTTGGCCAGAGGGGCAGTGGCCGGCCTCTTGGAGTATCTGCCGGTTTCCTATCGTGACATGACGCCGGAGAGCAGGGAAAAAGTACATCACTATCAATGTATGGCGGGTCTGGCTTTTGCCAATGTCGGGCTCGGCGTGGTGCACGGCATCGCCCATGCGGTTGGCGGCCAGTTTGACCTTGGCCACGGCCTGATCAACGCCGTTGTCCTGCCGTATGCGCTCAAGTATAATTCGCAGGACGCGGAGGTTAGGCGCCGCCTGGCCCGGCTGGCCCGCGAAGTCGGGTGTGACGACTTTGTCAACGCTGTTGAAAAATTAAACGACATTCTTAATATTCCCAAGTCGCTGCGGGAAACGGGGATAACTGAGCAAGAGTTTACCGCGGCTTTCAACCAACTTGTCGAAAACTCGCTGAAAGGTTCGACCCGCGTTAACCCCGTCCCCGTAACCAAGAGCGACATGGCCGCTTTGCTTAAATGCATTTATAGCGGTATGTCCATCGCCGTTTAGGCAGTAGTCCTACTAACACAAAAAAATCGGTCTGAATCCTGTTACAAGGCTTCAGGCCGATTTTTTTTGCCGAGCGTCATGCTGAACGGTCATTATTTTGGTACGTCCTTTGGATCCATGATGGCGATGTCGCCTTCTTCGCCGGTACGAATTCGCACGGCGTTTTCTATAGGATAAACAAAGATCTTGCCATCTCCGATATTGCCTGTTCTACACACCCGTTTAGCGGTTTCCAGCACCTTTGCTACCGGTACCTCACAGACGACAATTTCTACTTTAATTTTGGGTAAAAGATTAATATTATATTCTTTCCCCCTATATACTTCGGTATGTCCCTTTTGCAGCCCGCAGCCAAAAACCTGGCTCACCGTCATGCCGGTGACCCCGATGGCGTTTAGCGCCTCCTTGAGTTCATCCAGTTTGCCCGGACGGGTAATAATTTCAATTTTAGTCATTTTTCTCATTGTTTTCCTCCGGCACAATACTAATTTTTATTTACGAGTTTAAACTAACGGATGCATTGGCCGCCACCGCTTTTTCCGCCGGCACGTCATAACTGATGGGCGAACCTGTAATCAGATCTTGATAAGCATAACCCCGCTCGCCATGTTCGGTAAGATCGAGGCCCATAATCTCTTGGTTTTCACTGGCCCGCAGCTGCATAAACATACCCATGACTTTGAGAATAATGAACGTCATGACAATGGCAAACGCCCAACTCGCCGCGACCCCAATGAGCTGTACGGTTAATTGGCCAGGGTTGCCGTAGAACAGACCGTCGGCGCCGGCGGGATTTATCGCTTTGGAGGCAAAGAGGCCGGTTGCGATAGCTCCCCAAGTGCCGCCAATGCCATGGACGCCAAAGGCATCCAGTGCGTCGTCGTAGCCAAGTTTGGTTTTTACCACACTTACAGCCAGGAAGCAGACAATACCGGCAACCAGGCCAATAATTACGGCCGGCAGCGTTCCAACAAAACCGGCCGCCGGAGTGATGGCGACCAGGCCGGCAATACAGCCGCTGGCGGCACCTAATATGGTAGGCTTACCATGAAACAGCCATTCCGTGAAAACCCAGGCAACAGTGGCGGCGGCGGCCGCGGTATTGGTTACCGTAAAAGCGCTGGCGGCAAGGCCATTGGCCGAAAGCGCGCTGCCGGCATTGAACCCGAACCAGCCAAACCAGAGAAGGGAGGCGCCAATTACGGTCATGGGGAGGTGGTGGGGCAGTATTACCTCAGAACCATATCCTTTGCGCTTGCCAAGCATTAAAGCAATAACCAGACCGGAAACACCCGAAAGAATATGGACTACGGTTCCGCCGGCAAAATCAAGGACGCCTAACTCACGCATCCAGCCGCCTACACCCCATACCCAATGGGCAACAGGATCATAGACAACGGTGGCCCAAATCAGGGTAAAAATAACAAAGGCCGGAAATTTCATGCGCTCAGCAAATGCGCCGGTGATAAGGGCAGGGGTAATAACGGCAAACATTGCTTGAAAGATCATGAACGCAAAATGGGGGATGGTTGCCGCATAATCGGCGTTAGCCTCTTGGCCGACGCCCTTGAGGCCAATCCAGTCCAAACTGCCGATAATGTGGTTGACATCAGGGCCGAAAGCTAGCGAATAACCCCATAGCACCCATTGGACAGAGATTAAACTGACGATAAAGAAACTTTGCATGATGGTGTTTAATACATTTTTGGTTCGGACCATGCCGCCGTAAAATAAGGCGAGACCCGGGGTCATGAGCATGACCAAGGCGGCACTAATTAGGACAAAGGTAGTATCACCGGTGTCAATTTTGGCTGGTTCAGGAGCGGCGCCGTCGGCAAACGCCGCCGGCACAAAAACGGACAGCATTAGAAGACACAAACTTAAGATGGTCCATAACTTTTTCATCCTTATCCCTTCCTTTATGCTAAGTCATTGGGTATTCCCCGGCTGGTATAAATCATTTCATTGGCCGTATTCCTCCTTTCACCGTGAAAAACAGGAAGGCGTCCTAAGGCAAAGCCTTAGGACGCCATTGTCCTGTTAAACATGAAGCCTTCGCGAAACGCGAAGGCTTCATTGCCTAAAAATATATTATTTGCCAATAACTATACTATGCCAGCCGGGATGTGTCAATAAGAGAAAGTGTGTCTGAAAATTAGAATTTCGATAATGTAATTTTTGTAATTTTAGTAATTTTATTGGCATAATCTTCACAATGCCTTTGCAGATCTACTCAAATTTTATGTTTTATGCTGCCAGCAAAGCATACGTACTTCTCTCGAGATCTTGGAACGGCGCACTTATAAACAGCATTCACAGGGAATACATATCGTGCATATGCTTAATCATCAATGGGGTATTAACATTATGCCCATTATCGCAATAATATTCCCGATAATAAACAGGAGAACAGTAAAGCCTATTAAGTCCCGAATGTTAATATTAGCAATTGCCAGCAAAGGCAAGGCCCAGAACGGACATACCACGTTCCAGATACTTTCGCCCCAAGCCACCCCCATGGCTACTTTCCATGGTTCTACTCCCAACTTGGCAGCTGCTGGCAACATAAACGGGGCTTGTACGACCCAATGCCCACCAGCCGAGGGAATAAAAATGCTTATAATCAGTGAGGAAAAGTAGCAAGCCAGCTCGAAAGTCTCATATGTCGACATTTTTAATAACCAGTCGGAAATGACAAATACTAAGCCGCTGCCTTTCATTATTCCCATGATGCCTGAGTAAAACGGGTATTGGAGAATGATTCCCGCAGCCGCATTGGCTCCTTTACTTATAGCCTTAGTATAATTAATCAGGCTACCATGGGCTAATATGCCTAAGATTATGAAAATGAAGATTAGTAAATTCAAATTGAGGTTAAAACCATTTTTAATAAAGAAATAGCCAATGTAGGCAACGCCCATAAACCCTAAGGAGTAATTCAAAATTAAACTCGTATCCAAATGGTCCGCCAACTGCTTTTTCATTGCCACAGGAGTTGCCGCACTTTGCTCTTCCTCAAATAGTGCCGGGTCAGCTAGAACTGTATCCTCTTTTTTAGGGATCATTAGCAACAAAACCAACGGAATTATGACAGCAAGGCCGACGGTAATAAAGATTGCTTGCGGATGAAAGATTGTCTGTGAGAGTGGAATAATGCCCATTTCTTTTTCCAAAAAGTGCCCTTTGGTGTTAATCAATAATGGAACTGAAGCCGAAAGTCCTCCATGCGTTATAATAATCCCAGAAAAAGCAGCTGTAACCAACAGGCGAAAATCGACATCACGATGCAATTTGGCAGCTTCTCGGGCAAGCAAACCACCGGCGATCAACCCCAATCCCCAGTTTAAATAATACAGGGCCATAGACACAAAACCAATAAATAATATTGTTTGCCTAGGGGTGTGCGGTATACTGGCAATAAATTGAAGAAATTTGCGCACGACTGGGGCTGCAGCCAATGCATAACCGGATACTATTACGAGAGCCATTTGCATGGCAAAAGCCAAGATGCCAAAGAACCCTTCTCCCCAGTCGTTGATAATTTTCATAATAGGTGTATTGGTAATACTTATCGCCATGACTACTACAACTAACGTTATGAGCCAGGCAATTGTAAAAGGGTCAGGCAGATACTTTTGCATGAGGTTGACAAAGAACATCAATATGCGATTAATCATGTCATACCCTCCATTCTATTTCTAGTTAATGTCAAACATTGTGCATACTAATAATGCTTGTGTTTTTAGAAATTCGTTGCGTCCTAAATTTTATTTTTGTTAGATTCTCTAGAAACAGTTAATGAGTAGGTCTTAGCAAAATTTTGCTGAAAATATTTATCAACTATCAGGGACATAAAGAATTTTATCCAATAGTGTCAAGAGGAAAGGTAAATTTCTGAGTTTTGAGGCTTTTTCAATTCTTGAAAATAGATATGAAATAGCATAAAATAATACTGTTTTTAAATTAACTTCTTTTAAATTAACTTCCGTGACGTGGTTGAATACACGTTAAACCCTATCAATTATGTTTAAGATTGTTATTATTGGGGTGCATCCGGATAGTGCCCTCTTTTTTAGCTTAGAAGGGAGGACACTTGAATCCGGATGCTTTTTTCACATGACATTATATTATCCGTTTTATAACATCTATTTTTTTGACTTTTTTTGCCCGCTGACCTTGGAAACTATCATCATAGTGTGCTTATCACAAAAAGCATAATGAACTCTTACGCTGAGAAATCGGGGTATGGAGTCTCAGACATAGTACTCGGAAGCTTTAAGTTGATGAATCAGTTTTTTCATGAATTTTTTTCTGATTTTAGGTACTTCTTCAGAAGAATATTTGTAAAAACCCTCTCCTGATTTAATGCCTAATTTCCCCTCCTTTACTTTTTCCCTTAAAAGACGGTTGGCCTTCTGTGAGTTGTCCATAACCTTCAACAGGTTATCACCGACAATACACCAGATATCCAGCCCGCCAAAATCGGCAATTTCTAGCTGTCCGGTGGTTGCATACCTGAAAGCGGGGCCAAATTTTAAGGCTTTGTCTACATCCTCGGGAGCTGCAATGCCTTGTTCGATTATCGAGAACACTTCTCGGGCAACTCCTTGCTGGATCCGGTTAGCGACAAGGCCTGGAACGTCCTTTAAGACTTTTACTGTCTGTTTTTTTATTGAGGCATATAGTTTCTCAACCTCTTTATAGATAGACTGAGGCATATTCCCAAAAAAAGACATTTCTACAATGGGCATCAAATGAGCTGGGTTATACCAGTGATTTACGATCATTCGTTGTTTTCGGCGCTCACTGACCAATGCCATCATATCTGATAGTTTCAGGCTAGATGTATTGCTGGCCAAAACTGTATGTTCAGGACAATACTCGTCCAGCTTTTGGAACAGTCTTTGTTTTAGTTCTAGAACTTCCGGGACAGCCTCAATAACATAGTCGCGGTCAGTCACTGCCTGTTGCAGGTCGGTATGCAACTTGATTTTGTCAATAATTTTAGGGATTGAGTCTAAAGGAATATAGTTTTCTTCCGCCAAAAGTTCCAGTTCATCCCTAATTTCTGCCAACGCATTTTTCAACCTGGCGGCATCGATGTCGTATAAATTGACATCATAACCATACATGGCAAATGCTTCAGCGATACCATGCCCCATTGTCCCGGCGCCTAAAACTCCGATTTTTGTGATCATATTCGTTCCTGCCTTTCTTTTTAGTGTGTTAGTGTGTTTTCAGGCCCAATATCTGCCTGGCTTCGTCCGGGCTGGCAACTTCTTTATTCGCTTCCCTGATTAACCTGACTGCGCGGGCTACGAATTCAGAGTTAGAAGTAGCTAATCGGTTTTTGGCATAATACACGTTATCTTCCATGCCGACTCTAACGTGGCCTCCGAGCGCGATTGTAGCATATAAGATTGGAATGTGCCCCGCCCCAATGCCAAATGCTGACCAGGTAGCATCTCGCGGTATCAAATTTTTCAGGTACACAAGGTTTTCTACGGTTGCGGCAACGCCTCCCGCGGCCCCCAGGACAAACTGGTAGTGTAGCGGTGAAGCAAGCACGCCTTTTTTAACATAGTATAATGAGTTGTAAATCATCCCGGCATCAAATATTTCTATCTCTGGTTTTATGCCGTTTTCAAGCATTGTTTTGCCCAGCTTTTCCAAAAACTGCGGCGTGTTAAGGAACACACTGGTATGCATCCAGTTCATTGAGCCCGCGTCATATGAAGCCATTTCGGGTTTGAGTTCAATCAAATGGGCCATCCTGTCCTCATCTGTAGCGTTTAAATCGCCTGATGTTGTGAGATTAAGTACAATATCACACTTACTCCTTATAAGCCTGACGGTTTCTTTAAACTTCTCCTTGTCCATAGTCCCTTTGCCCTGATCATCCCGCATGTGTAGGTGGGCGATCGCTGCTCCGGCTTTCCAGCATTCATAAACATCATCGGCAATTTCCTGCGGCGTAAGCGGAATATTAGGATTGTGCTCCTTGGTCGGCCATGCTCCAGTCGGCGCTACAGTGATAATCACTTTTTCCATTTCTCTCACCTCATTGTTTAATTATTTGGGTTTCGTTGCGCTATAATATTGCAAATAACGTGCCAATATGTTTAAGCCCCAAACCGCGCCAGATAGTACATAAATAAAACCGGTGTGTGATGAAATTTTTCATCACACACCGGTTTAAGTTACTGACATTTCAGACATTTAAATTAATAATATTATTGATGAAAAGCATCATCAAGTTTGATGACATTTTTCATCAGACAGAGTTATCCCCAATTTTTTGACTTTTTTTACAATTGTCGATTGATCAATCTTTAAAATTTGAGCTGCCTTTCTTGTACTGCCACCAATAGCCAGGGCTTTTTTTATGGCATTTTTTTCTGCATTGCGGACAATTTCCCGCAAGCTAGACTCCTTGTTTGGGAATTCTGTATGATAATGATCAAGATTCAACAGGTTACCAATCAGGTCAGCCTTGATGACTGCTCTAGGTTCAGAAATTATGACCAACCTTTCTATAATATTTTGGAGTTCCCTCACGTTTCCCGGCCAGGGATATTGCTTTAACAATTCTATTGCGGGCTGTTCAATTTCAATATATTTTGCATAGCGTCCATTGTAAATGCTAAGGAAATATTGTGTTAGCAATTCTATATCCGTTGTCCTGACTCTTAACGGAGGAATATGGATAGGAAAAATGTTGAGCCGATAATACAGGTCTCCCCTGAACCGCCCCTGTCTGACCAATTCTTTTAAATCACGATTGGTTGCTGCAATTATTCGGACGTCAAGTTTTATCGGCTTCTTTCCTCCAATGCGGGTAATTTCTTTGTTTTGGAGGACTCTGAGTAGTTTTGGTTGAAGTTCTAGCGGCATCTCACCGATCTCGTCCAACAGTAAAGTTCCTTTGTTAGCTAGTTCAAATACGCCGATCCTGCCGGTATTTGCTGCTCCCGTAAAAGCGCCTTTTTCATAGCCAAAGAGCTCAGCTTCAAGCAGATTAGCGGGAATGGCTGCGCAGTTAACCTTGATAAATGGCTCATTCTTTCTGGCGCTGTTAAGGTAAATTTCATTGGTAACTACTTCTTTCCCCGTACCCGTCTCTCCTGTAATCAACACTGTAACGTCAAGTGTGGCGACCTGATGCACCATTTTTATTATCTGCTGGGCCTCAGGGCTCTGGCCGATAAAGTTTTTATTCAGATGCAACTTGCGGAGATGTTCAATTTCCTGTTTCTTTTTATGTTTGTCTTCCTCTACTGCCTTGATTTTTTCTTGTGTTGCTTCTAATTCGGCCTTCATAGCTAATAAATTAGTAATATCTCTGTCAATGACAACTACTTTTTTTACTTGGCCGTCTTCATCAAAAATTGGAGTACCTGTAATCAGCATTTTTTTGCCATTTCTTAAACTTTCACCTACAGAATTAACCTGTTTCCGATATTTGATCACTAAGGGTGTTACTGCATTTTTGTATAATCCTTCTTTTTCGCAATCGGTAACATATTTGTTTATTACTTCTTCTGGGTTTATGCCTGTCATCTCGACATAAGCTTTATTTACATAGAGCGTTTTCCCATCACCATCGGCGACATATATCCCGTCATACAGATAATCTCCAACTTCCCTGAGGTCAAACTCTTTTGCCTGCTTATATTCTTCCAGTACTTTTTTCAGACCTTCTGATACATCCTTAACGGGATCCAATTTATCATTTATCGATAATTCATCCGTACTTAATTTATCAATAAGGTATTTCAAAAACGCCACCGGACAAAACTGTTGTTTTTTTACCATTTTTATAACCTCCCGCAGGCGTTCAAGGCACAAAAGGCTCTTAAAGCCTATCTTCGAAAGAGCGGCGCGAGTCTTGACACCTGGCAAGCATAGGCCATGATTTCTTAGGCGGAAGCGTGAAATTGGCGAGCTTGTGATTAATCGCTCTCTTTTTTAAAAAATTTTATCCGGCTGGGTCGTTTTTACTTTCCGAATGGTATTGTTAGCCAAGGTACTTGAATGTCACCGTTTTCTTCATGTCAGGGTGGAGGCTGTTGTATACCGGGCATTCCTTAGCCGCAAGCTCGATGATCTTTCGTTCTTTGGCACTGTAATTATTATGGGGCAGAATAATTTCGGTAATCAATTCGACTATCCGGCGGGGATCGGTTCCCATTACTTTCGTTGTATGCACCTCCGCGCCATCGATGTTAAAGCCGTGAGTTTGCGCGGCAATGCCAATGATGGTTAACACGCAGGCCCCATAAGCCGTAGCCAGAAGGTCAGTAGGCGAAAATGCTTCTCCCTTGCCATGATTATCGGTGGGGGCGTCGGTAATTAGTTTGCTCCCGGACTGGAGATGCACCGACTCGGTGCGTAGCCCGCCCAGATATTTCGTTTGTACGGTAGCCATAGTAAAACCCCTTTCGCTTAGTTGCGTTTTTAAATGTATAGTTCGCTCTTTGGCTATTTTTTCCTCCGTTAACCGGAGTTTTGGGTCGTGAGATAAACCCCGCTGATAATTAACATAGCGCCGGCAATTTGCTGCCAGGAAACCGCTTCATTTACCAACAGGACGGCCAAGATCGTCCCCGCTACCGGCACGATATTCATAAATATCGCTGCCCGATGGGGACCGAGAACCGATACCCCGTGATTCCACCAAAAGAAGGCTAAACAGCCGCTCCCCAGCACCATATATGCCATACTGACCCAGCCGAAGAAACTCAGGGCAATAGCGCCGTTAAAGCCTTCCATGCGCGCAATTGCAAATAGGATGAGCGCGCCAACTGCGCTTGCCCAGGCGGTTGCCGCCAGCGCCGACATGGTGCGCATTACCTTGCGGCCGATGACGGAGTAAACGGCCCAGCTTACCTGCGCCAGCGCCAGCATAATATCGCCAATGTTAAAGCTTAGCCCGGTCAACACGGCCAGGCTGCCGTTGGCGACTACGACAATAACCCCGAAAAAAGATATGGCTACCCCTGCCAACTGGCGGAAGGTTAAGCGTTCGTTTAGCAGGAGCGCCGCCAGACAGGCCGTAGTCACCGGGCCTACCGCATTTAGCAGGCTCATGTTGGTAGCCGTCGATAGTTTGACGCCGCTATAAATTAAAAAATTAAACAGGGCTATCCCGGTTATCCCCAGGGCAATGATGCCAGGCAGCTGTTCCCGCCGGGGGAGGCATTTTCTGCCTTCAATATAAAACGCCAGAAGAATCAAGATGACGCTGACCGCGGCGAAGCGTAAAAATGCGGTCGTAACCGGTGACAACTCGCCAACCGTATATTTGGCTGCTACTGCGTTACCTCCCCAGAGTATGGCCGTCAGCGTCAATAAAATATAGACTCCCCGCTCGGTATTGAAAAATTGTATCAAAACGGTTGGCACCTCCGTGATGAAATCTTACCGAAAATATTATAACTTACTCTAAATATTATAACTTACTCTCAACTCTTACACGATATGAAGGCGGAATTATTTATGTGCCCTGGCGGGACTTTGAGCGGGAGGGGCTCAGCACCTATATTTACGGCCCCGGTCATCCTTGGTACCTTCGGAAAAGCCTGGGGCAAAGAATTAAAATAGTGATACTTTACATTACTCCTAATCTGGAATACAATGTAAATAGGTGAATAGACAGAGAGCTAGGGGGGCCTGTTGGCTGAGAAGACGGCATGTCTGACCCTTGGAACCTGATGTGGTTAGCACCACCGTAGGGAAGCTTTCAGCGAACAATACGAAGCAAGCTTTTCTGCGCTTGCTTTTTCTTTTTACATTTTAGATTAACAAGGAAGGTTGGGATTGACGTGACTTACAGTACCCAAATGGATGCGGCGCGAAAAGGGATAATAACCGAACAGATGAAAATCGTCGCCGCCAAAGAGAAGATGGATCCAAACCGGCTGCGAGAACTGGTCGCCAGCGGGCAAGTGGTAATTCCCGCGAACAAAAATCACCGCAAGTTAGATCCTGAAGGCATTGGCGCAGGGCTCCGGACCAAAATCAACGTAAATTTGGGCGTTTCCAAAGATTGCTGCAATATTGAACTGGAACTGGAAAAAGCAAGGAAGGCAATCGAGTTAAAGGCTGAAGCCATCATGGACTTAAGTTGCTACGGCAAGACCCGGGAATTTCGGCGGAAGTTGGTTGAGATGTCACCGGCGATGATTGGCACCGTTCCGATGTATGATGCGGTGGGGCTGTTGGAAAAGGACCTCAAGGACATAACGGTGGATGAATTTTTTAAGGTCGTAGAGACCCATGCGGAAGACGGCGTCGATTTTATGACCATCCACTGCGGGATCAACCGGGCCACGGCGGAAAGGGTTAAACGGAATAAACGGCTGACAAATATTGTTTCCCGGGGCGGCTCGCTGCTTTTTGCCTGGATGGAACTGAACAATCAAGAGAATCCTTTCTATGAATATTATGACCGGCTGCTCGATATCTGCGTTAAGTACGATATTACGCTCAGTCTGGGGGATGCGTGCCGCCCCGGGTCGATTCACGACGCTACCGACGCTGCGCAGGTCGAAGAATTAATTGTCCTGGGTGAGTTAACCAAACGAGCCTGGGAGAAAAACGTCCAGGTAATGATCGAAGGACCAGGCCACATGCCCATCAATGAAATACCAGGTAACATGATGCTGCAGAAACGGCTGTGCCACGGCGCCCCGTTTTATGTCCTGGGCCCAATCGTTACCGATATCGCGCCGGGCTATGACCATATTACAAGCGCCATCGGCGGGGCGATTGCCGCGGCTCACGGCGCTGACTTTCTCTGTTATGTAACGCCGGCTGAGCATCTGCGCTTACCTGATCTTGATGACATGAAAGAAGGAATAATCGCGGCGAAGATTGCCGCTCACGCCGCCGATATTGCGAAAGGTATTCCTGGAGCGCGTGATTGGGACAACGCGATGAGTGAAGCCCGGGCGAATGTGGATTTCCCGCGCATGATCGAACTGGCGATTGATCCGGAAAAGGCCCGCCGCTACCGGGAATCATCCAAACCGGAACACGAGGATACTTGTACTATGTGCGGTAAAATGTGTCCGATGAAGAACATGAAAAAAATACTTAATGGCGAGGACTTGTGTATAAAATAAGAGGTCGGGAGATTTTTCTCCCGGCCTCTTGTTTACGAATTAGCCGTTTCTGCTTGACCGCGCCAAGCTGGACGAGCTATTCGAACGAATAGCCAAACCAGAACAACGGTGTAGGATGGTGGACCGCCTGGAAGAAGAATTGGCCGCATGGGCAAAATAGGATTAGAACCTAACCGAAATTTAGGCAGAAAGAAGGGGGAAAACGCTATGGGGCTCGATTTTCAAAAGAACCTGGGAGATACTGACCGGGCCGTCCGAATGGTTGTCGGGGGATTTTTGCTTGGGCTGGCTGCCAGCCAGACAATTGCCGGGCCTTGGGCAGTGGTTGCTGCCGTTTTCGGCGCGTCCCAGATCATCGAAGGCTATTATGGGTATTGACTTGTCTATGATTTATTGGGTTGGTCAACCCGGAAGGCGAAGGTTTGACGTGCCATTGTGTTTATTTTCTAATGCGGTCAGTAACTCGTGAACCGTTTCCCCGTCGTCGGGATAGGTAGCAATGACAGCTGAAATACTTTCCTCGTTTAGGATGGGCAGACGGCTTTTCAGTCTTTCCAGTATGACGTTTACTCCCTCCCCGCCGGTAAATGGCAGGAGGAGCAATAAATTACGCTGCTCGGTTAAAAAGACCGAGTCTATCTCGCGGAGCAACGACCTAATCGTGTCTTTGACGGTAAAAAGTTGTGGCGAATTGTCGATGGAACGCAATTTAGGCGGTAAGTATAACCCGAGCAGAGCGAGCTTTGTTTTCGCTCTGCTCGCCCGGTTAATCTCCAGGCGAATCGCATCTTCAATTGCCAGGGGAGGTCTTAAACCGCACCGTAAAAGTAGTGCCTTCGCCCGGAATGCTGTGGACGGTCACTGTCCCGCCGTGCGCTTCCACCAGGCTTTTTACGATTGCGAGGCCAATGCCGGAGCCGCCGCTTTGCCGGTCACGCGCTTCATCGCACCGATAAAATTGATCAAAAATGTGCGGAACATGTTCCGGCGGTATGCCTGGGCCATCATCGGCTACCGTTACTTCGGACCACTCGTCTTCTTCCGTTACGGTCACCGTTACGCGGGCTCGTGCGTAGCGCAGCGCATTGGACAATAAGTTCTGGAAAATTTGCGTCGTCCGGCCAGGGTCGGCTTCGACGATGGCGTCTGAGCCTGAACAAGAGAGCAAAATCCCTTTTTCTTCGGCAATAGGGTTAAGCAGGGCAACGCTTCTGCCTGCTAATTGCAGGAGGGATACTTTGGTTTTTTCCAGCGGCAGGTGTCCGGCATTGGCCAGCGAGAGGTCCCGCAGATCCTTAATCAGCCGGCTAAGGTGAAGCGCTTCCTCGTGTAGCGATATAAGTTGTTCTTTATTCGGTTCGATGATGCCGTCAATCATTCCCTCCAGGTTACCTTGGATTATGGTAATCGGGGTTCGTAGTTCATGGGCGATGTCGGCGAGCAGACGTTTGCGCAGTTTTTCGTTAATGGCCAGCCGGTCGCTCATGCTGTTGAAAGCCTCGGCCAGACTTGCCAATTCGCCGCCGGTGGTGATCTCCACTTTTTGGCCGTATTTTCCCTCTTTGATTTCCGCCACGGCGAGACTGAGCCGCCTGAGCGGTTCCGAAATTCCCCTGGCGAGAACGTAACTGGCAGCCAATCCGACAATGAGCATACCGGCGCCTACCCAGGCAAGTCCCCGGTGGACCGACGACAGATAAGCCAGCTCGTGTACGCCGTACATGCCCATCATGTGCCCGTGGCCGGCGGCGCCCACGGCCGTGACGTAAGCCCGGAAATGCGTGGTCATCTGCCAGTCAGTCAGCCATATCATTACCCCTACAGTTACGGCCAGGAGGAGAAACACAAGGCCGGTTATTTTTTTAGTAACACTCATTTTTCTGCCTCCGCCGGCAGGAACTTATAGCCAATCCCGTAGACTGTTTGGATATACTGGGCATTGCCGAGTTTTCGCCGCAAATTTTTCACGTGCGCATCGACCGTTCTTTCGTACCCTTCAAACGAGTAGCCTTGTATATGCTCAATAATCTGAAGGCGGGAAAAAACCCTTTTCGGATTGCCGGCGAGCAGGGCAAGGAGCTTGAACTCTGTTGGCGTTAACTCTAACGGAACATCGTCGATTTTTGCCACATGTCTGTCTCGATCGATCGCGAGCCGGCCGGCAATTATGACGCCGCTGCTTTCTTCTGTTCCTTTGCCGGACCGTCGCAGAATGGCTTTTACTCTTGCTACCACCTCTCTGGGGCTGAACGGTTTTACCACATAATCGTCGGCGCCCAGTTCAAGGCCAATCAGCTTATCGGTTTCCTCATCTCTGGCCGTAAGCATGATTATCGGTATATTGCCTTCTCTTCGCAGTCGCCGGCATATTTCAAACCCGTCCAACTGTGGCAGCATTACATCCAGTACCGCGATATCCGGTGTTTTATCTTGGATGAGCCGCAGGCCTTCGGTTCCATCGTACGCTTCGTAGACGATAAAACCTTCCTTTTCAAAATAGGTTTTTAGAAGGGCGACGATTTTCTTGTCGTCGTCGACAATTGCTATTCGTTTAGCCATTTTTATGCACCTCTATGGAACATTATATTATATCTTCTCCATGGTTCAATGCATTTTCTGGTCGCCGGAGCGCGAACGGCAAAGTAAGCGTCAGATACCATCACTGACGAAACGCTAACAATTTAGATAAGCCAGCTAAAGGCGTTAGAGACGTGGCGTATAGTTCTTCGCCGACGACAGGAAAATTGCTCACAGTACCAGCTTTAGGCCAGCGAATCATGAACCCCACATCCATGTGTTTTTTCCTCCCTTAATGCTATTAGCAGTAGCGACTAATTTATCCTGCGGCATCTGCCATCAAATTTTATTTTGTTTATTTTATGCAACCTTGCTAGCGACCGTGAGCGCAGGCAGCGGCCGCAGCAGTGATTATTTGCGGTAGAGCGATTGTTACCCATAAGGCGTAATCTTCGGCATGGGAATACAGGACTAGGACATTTATTGCACCAGGAACTCACAATTTAGATTTTTTTAACATATATTGTAATAGCCTGGGTGTTGATTGTTGGGGAAGAACTTGCGGGAAAAGGGGGGGCAAATAAGATGGGGCCAAAGAACATAGAGTACCAAAACGGAATGTTCATTTTATCTAATCCCGACGATGTGACCGAGCTGGTGCTGAGCCTGCGCAACAAGCCACTGGATGAATACGTCACCGAACCAGTTGAGGTAACAAATGCAAAAAGTCAAAGCGAGATGTTGGAAGAAATCACCGCCCGTCTCCAGACCATTGAGGAAAAGATGCAGCAGATGGAGAGTTCTTTCGCGGCTATTTTACGCCAAACGCTGGCTGAAAACGAGCGGAAAAGCGAGATGTTGACGAAAATTACCGCCCGTCTCCAGACTATTGAGGAAAAGCTGCAGCAGATGGAGAATTCTTTCGTGGCTATTTTGCTCCAGGCACTGGAGGAACAAGAAAACGAGCGGGTAAAAATTGAAGTCGAACGGCAGCAAGAATTGGCCGAGCGGGAGCGCCGGTTGCTAACAGAAATAGGGGCTATGCTGGAAAAAAAAACAGTTGAAAGGCAGCAGCTATCATGGTGGCAAAAACTGTTTGAAGCAAAATAGATTGGTGGAAAAGAGCGGAATTACCGCTTTTTTGTCCATAGCAAAGGATGGCGCCCATCGCAGTAGATATCGGCGGCTGGCATAGTTAGCCAATAAGGTCGTTTTCGTTAGGAGATGAGAAACTTGCGGGTTGTACATGTTAACCTTTTTGATTTCCAGGGAGGGGCGGCCAGAATTGCCTGGACGCTCATGGATGGCATGACCTCCTTAGGCTATGATGTCCATCTCTTTGCCCATCGCTGTACTACTAACGACCCACGGGTCATACCAACGCCATTTACAGAGGCCAAATGGCAACAAAAGCTGCTTAGGCAGCAATCTCAGGAGGGCTTGTTTGATTTATACTCAGCCGCGCTAATCAAGGTGCTTAATGATCCTTTGTTTGACCAGGCGGACATTGTCCACCTGCACTGTATTGACGGCGGCTATTTTTCCTTTTTGCTGCTACCGTTCCTGACAGCCAAACCCACAGTATGGACAATGCATGACCCGCTTGCCTTCACTGCCGGGTGTTTAAATTCCGGTTCCTGCGACAGCTGGCGGCATAACTGGTGCGCACAATGTCCACAGGACGAAAATATTAAGAAACCGCCGCAGCGGGAGTTAGTGCAACTAATTAAAGCGTCGGTATACAAAATAGCTAAATTCACGGTGGTCTGTCCGTCAGCGTGGCTGGAAAAGCAGGCCAAAGACAGCATTTTGCAGGGACATGACATCAGATTGATTTACAACGGCATCGACACCGACAATTTTCGTCCGGGTGATCGGGCCAAGCTGCGAAAAAAGCTGGGGCTGCCTGCGGACAAAAAAATCATTATGTTTGCCGCCCATGGTGGTTTTGACAAAAATGCGAAGGACGGCGTTGTTTTGGCCCAGACCTTGAAAAAATTGCATGACCGCTACCCGGAACTGCTTTTGCTCAATATTGGTACCATAGATAATTCTGCGTTCACCGGGCTGCCAACACCGCGAATAGACCTTCCGTTCATCGCCGATCCACGGCTCTTAGCCGAATACTATGGGGCGGCTGACCTTTTTGTTTCAACGTCCCTAGTGGACTTAAGCCTCACCATTTGTGAGGCCATGGCCTGCGGAACGCCGGTGGTGGCCTTCGCCGTCGGTGGCACGCCGGAAATTGTGGTACACGCGGAAACAGGGTATCTCGCTGTACCGGGCGATAGTGACGACCTTGTCCGTGGCATTACTTATTTTCTGGATGATGGCGCTGTCCGGCAGCGCGCCGGCGATGCGGCGCGGCTAAGAATTATAGATAAATTCAGTGCTAAGCGCATGGTAGACGACTATATTGATCTTTATGAAGAAATATTATGGGCTGCCGGTGGCCCAAACTTGATAGCCGTGGGCCCCGAACGGTTACCCCGGTTGATAGCAAAAAGCCAAAGCCAAGGCTGGGCGCAAGTCTGGCAGGAGTTTCGGAAACTCTATAATACCTTTGCGCCGGAGGATGTGCCACAACGGGCTATCTTTCTTGACCGGTTCTTTAGCTGTTGCCTTCAGTCCGTAAACGCGGCGGCCCAGAGCTCAGAATTCTGGGACATTATTGAACAATGGCACAAATATCGCTTGCTGCCGTTACGCTGTGACGGGTTGCCGCCGGCGGAACAACAGGCGCTTTTGTATTTTTGCCAGATCCTGCGGGAGAAAATGCGCGAGTATTTAGTCCATACACCGCTTACCGAACTGGCTAAACTGAACGAACAGCGGCAGCAGCTGCTTCTTAAGATCTGGCGACAGGTATTCCTCGATGCTTTCTCTTCCCTCAACCTTGAGGCCAATGTTCCCGCTGCGCCGGGGCATAGCCAAGATTTTCCCGTTGACAGGAGTTCGGCCGATTGGTATAAACAGCTGATGGTGGCAAGCATGGATTATCCCTTTGCCGCCCCTACTAGTCCCATTACTGCCGTTGAGCTGTGGCAACATCCGGTACTGCCTTTTTGCGTCAAAGCCATCATTACTTATTGGCTGCTTAACGTACCGTTTTTTAATATTGCGGAACAACACCGACAAAAGTTTTTACAATACGCAAGCGAATTGTGCCAATTGTCTATGTCACGCCGGTTTTTCATTCCCTTTGTCGGCGCGGTTATGGAAGGCTTCTGGCGTATTTCCTATGTCGGCGGCAACAATGTCGATGCTCTTTCGGCTTTTGGCGATTTTATCGCCAGGCACATGCGGCGGTTCTTCCCGCAATATGCAGCATTGGACCATAGCCGGAAGAAGCGCCGGACAGGCGATAAAATTCGCATTGGCTATATATCAAGAATGTTTCGCCATCAGGCCGTTAGTTACTACATGGTGAACAGGGTGATCCACCATGATAAAAGCAAGTTTGAAGTATATGTATTTGCGCTTGGTGGCTACCATGATGAGATTAGCGAATTATTTGTCAAGCATAGCGACTATTTTAAACGGTTTCCCAACATGTATGATATTGAAAGTATCGCCCAAAGCATTGTTGACAGCCAACTGGATATTTTGATCTATACCGACATTGGTATGGACCCGGTTACCTACATGCTGGCCGGTTTGCAGTTGGCTCCCGTGCAGTGTGCAATGGTAGGCCATGGGACGACGACCGGTATGCCGACAATCCAATACTATATCAGCGGCGATTTTGAACCGGTCGATGCCGACAGGCACTATCGGGAGACACTGATAAGACTGCCCAATTTGGGAGCGGCCCAGTATCCGCCGCCGTTCACGCAAGAGCCGCTTCCTACTCGCAAGGACTGGAAAATTCCCGAAGACGTTGTCGTTTTCGTTTCCTGCGCCAACGGCATTAAGCATGGTCCCCAGCGGGACGCCCTCCTGATTGATATTCTGAAAAAGGCACCTAATGCCTGCATCGTACTTAAGCCCTATCATGCTTCCAATGTAGATAATCCGTTGACCCGACGAATTATGACGATAGCACGGGAGGCAGGCGTAGACAACCGCTTGTTCATTATTCCGCCGCTTAAGCACGTAGTGGCCCTATTAGCCATTGCCGATGTACAACTTGATACTTATCCTTACGGCGGCTGGACAACCAACATGGAAGCGCTGTATATGGGATTGCCTATTGTCACCCAGGAAGGCGAGATGGCCCGTAGCCGTTGGGGAGCCCATATGCTCCGGGCTTTAGGCATCCAGGAAGGCATTGCCGTCAATGAGACTCAATATGTTGACTGGGCGGTGCGGTTTGCCCAAGATGAAGAATTGCGCCGGCGGGTCAGGGACCAGATACGCAAGCGGGCCAGGAGCATCCTGTTTAATGGCGCCGCGGCTCAGCCGGCCTTTGAGGCTGTCTTAACCCGGCTTGTTAATGAGTACCGCGCTGCCAAACACCAGGCCGGTTTTTATGCAGTACGCCGGAAATGGTGACACCATTTCCGGCGTACTGCATATACTACATCATCTTTTACCACAGGATAAATCATTGCCAGAAGGCGAACATGCGGAAGCAGAGGAGGTTAAACCACCGATGAGCGCTGAAGGTAAAATTTTTAGCAAACTGGCAGCCATGGGTGAACGGCAGAGCTGGGAACTGACTTCGCCGGAACCGACGGCTCAGTTGCTGCGGGATGAGTATCTGGCCTGGCAGGACGGGGAGCAAAAAGTGTATATATTGCCGCCAGAGGCTGGCGAGCAGCTGCTGCGCGGCCTTCCTGACGCTGAACCGGGCGAATTCACTCTGACCCGGGTGTGGCGGCGGGAGGAGGCAGAGGCCCAAAATGTTCAGAGCGTCACATTGCAGGAAATAGCAGCCCGGCTGCAGGCCATACCCGACGCTGCCTCGCCTGAGCCGGCAGCCGCCGCGGGCGAAGACATGGCACAGTTTCCAGGTGATGCGGAGGTAGAGTGGCAATACGGGGAGGAAGCTTACGTGTTGCCCAATACCGCCGCTGTCGACGAATTTTTACGCAATTTGGCAGGCAGTAGTGCGGAAAACTTTAGCCAGAACCGGCTGTGGCAAAAACCGGTCATGACTACCGGCCAGAAAAAGCAGGAGGCCCTCTTGGAGGAAATAGCCGCCCGTCTCCGGGCTATCGAAGAGCAGCTCGCGCGGCTGGAGAAATTTTTAATGACAGGCGACGTGGTAGCCGTAAGATAATAGAAGGCTTTTTTAAAACAAAGGAGGGCAGACCGCAGTCTGCCCTCTCTTGGCAATAACCTTCCTACGGACAGGTAGGACAGGCAATGTTGTTACAAAGTGGGAAGTTATGGCTGAAGGTAGTGAACTCGCTTTTGACCGTGAACTGTGCGAAGTTTTCGATTTCAGGATAGGGCTGAACGGCCATGACCCACAGGTTTTCGTGGCGCCACAGTTTGTCAATGATTTTGCCTCTAAGCTCGATCCTATCGCCGGTGGCGTTGACCTGGGCCCGCAGTACGGCTTTAATGCAGGAACCGTCGGTCTTACTGATAATTTCTCTCATTGCAGCTGCATTGGGAACTCCAGTACAGGTAGCGAAGTCGAAGGTGTTACTGAAATCGCAGGTAAACCTGATACAGGTCGGCAGGGCTACCGCACATTGACCGGACTGACAGATAATCATTATCCCGACTTGGACATTAATCGCCTGACAGCTGGCGTCCAGTTCTTCCTCAGCGCAGGTAATTACAACTTGGCATACTTCGTTCGGGGTAAGTGTCGGGAAAGTAACACCTTGTGGTAAATTTATCCGGCATCTGCCGACAGGCGGATAGGGAATGTCTACGTTAACCACATGGGTGCAAATATGGGTGACCTCTTCAACGCAAATATCATGGCAGCAGCAATTGGGTCCAGGATGGTTCGGTACATTGCCTGGTACTGTCCTTCCAGTCGCAATATTGCAGGTCGCGTTTTGACCCTTGTTGCAGCACTCGCTGCAAGGACCATCGGTGTTACAAGGGCAATTTTCTTGCCTGAGACTGGCAAACTCAGGTACTTCTAATTTGTATTCTTCTATCATATATTTGCCTCCTTTTAATTATTACTCAGGTTAAGTTTAGCAAACGACTTTAATAGCTGGTTATCTCCCCCCTTCGAGGCGTAAATTTTATTTTGTTGGTACATAAAGGAGTTATTTTCTTAGTACATAATATGCTTATTGTCGCCAAAGGTGTGCGCTCCGGCAAAAAAAGCAGAGTTTTGTGGCCTTGTTGCTTGGTACATAAAGTGGTTAATTTCTTTAATACAGAATATGATTCTTGTAATAATAGTGTGTCGGCGCGTGAAATATAAAAAAGGGTTGGCCAAGGCGCGGTTTAATGTAAAAAAGCGAGCGCCGCCGGAGGCGCTCGCTTAAATTTCTGCTTGCAGACATAAGCTTAAATAGGATGAAAAAAAGGGGGGGGTTGTATGGCTACCCGGCAGCAGATAGATAAAGTGATAAAACATGGCGCATTGTGGCTTAAGGCGCAGCAAAATACCGATGGCAGTTATGGCAAGTGGGGAATCGGGTCAACCTGTTTAGCCGTAATGGCGCTACTTTTCAGTAATGTAGCAAAGCAAGACGCGGCGGTAAAACAGGCGATCGCTTACATCTTAAATTCAGCCCCAGCGGACGATAGCTATTTCCGTTCGTTGACGGTTATGGCGTTGGTCGCTAACGGGGAAAAAACACCGGATATTGTAAGCAGGGTACAGTCCGACACCGAGTGGCTGATACAGGCGCAGGGCCATAATCCGGACGAAATATTGTCCTATGGCGGCTGGGGTTTGACCGGTGTTGCCAACGCGGCCAACGGTTCCAGTACGCAATATGCGCTTTTGGCATTATATGCCGCCGCCGCGTGGGGGTTAGTGGCACCGCAGGAAACGTGGAGCAGGGCGGTCAAGTGGTATCAGCGAAACCATGATATTAATAATGACGGGAGCTACACGTATGGTTTGGGTGATTATTCCTGGTTTAATAGTGGCGGTATTCGACATAGCATGACGGCCGCGGCGCTGGCAGGTCTTAAAGCGATTAACGCGCTTGCGGCCAATCCGGATGACCTGGCGCAGGTTAAAAGTCTGGTTGGCCATGCGTTGGACTGGTTAAATACCAACTATATTATTGAGTTATCGCCAGGCATTCGTGATAGTTGGTATTATTATTATTTATACAGTATAGCAAGTAGTTGTGTTATCGAGCCGCCCATTATTTTCATCGGTACAAATGACTGGTATACCGATATGGCCGATACATTGGTAGCTCTGCAAAGACCTGATGGCCGTTGGACAAGTGAACTAGACAAAAAATCCACTGAAGTTGTTCATACCAGTTTTGCGTTGCTTGCGCTGGCGAAGGCCGACCTGCGCTCCGCAACATCAGGCAGTAATGGCCGGAATAAAAGTAGCTTAGCCAAAGAACCGCTGAAAAAACGCCAAATTCGTAAAGCTGGCTTTCCTGTAATCAAAACATTAGATACCTTTGATTTTAAACACTCGCCGCGGATTAACCGCCCCCTGGTTGAACAGCTTGGCGAGGGTGATTTTATTTCCCGTAAAGAGAATATTGTTTTGATCGGTAATCCGGGAACAGGAAAAACCCATCTGGCCATATCTTTAGGTTTGCTGGCTTGTGACCGGGGTTACAGGGTAAAATTCTATACTGCGGCAGAGTTGATACAGAAGCTTTTAGTAGCGCAAGAACAGCGCCGCTATGCAAAATTGGCGCAAATACTCGGCCAGATCGATTTATTAATTATTGACGAGCTGTCATACCTCACGCTGTCCCGGCCTAGCGCCGAACTATTATTTCAAGTTATCGCCGCGAGGTATGAGCGGGCAAGTCTTATTATCACCAGCAATCTCGAGTTCAGCCAGTGGACTGCGATTTTCGGCGACCCAATGTTGACCGCTGCGGTAGTTGATCGCCTGATCCATAAATCGTACGTCATTGATACCCATGGTCCATCTTATCGCTTGAAACACCGGCTCCAGCCGGATAGCGTGAAAGAGTGAATTTTGAAATCGTACGAAACATTCCTGTCATTATTTTGTCACATTTTACTGCTATGATGGGGACAAAACATGGAAGGGGATGGTATAAGTGAGAAAGTTGTCCATTTTAGTGATTGTCGTAGCTCTGCTAGTCTTGTCCGCCGGCGCGGCGCTGGCCAAAGACCGGTCTATCGAAGGCCGGCCTGATATGCTGGATCCGGGGCATATCCGGGGCTATTTTGTCTGGCGTGATGATGACGGCCTGCATCTGCGCACTACTACCCGCGGCCATGACCATGTGTTCAGCGGCGTCATCCGCACTGACGGGAAATTTGAAGATGTTGACGGCCGCCGTTTAGAACACGGTGACTATTACCGGCTCAGCCGCGACCGGGATACCATCACTTTCCGGTTCACTACGGCGGGAGGCCTGGACGGCTTTGATTTCCGCGTCGACGATGGCAAACGGCTGAACTTTGACCTGTTCATGGACGGTCACCGCATTGATGTCGACGAAATTTATATCGGTGAGCGCGGCTGGCATCCCCATCACAGCGAGTTTACACTTCACCGGCTCCACCGCGATTAGTTAGCGGAGCGATGTACGAAAATTAACTTTCCTGCCTGCAGGAAAGTTAATTTTTTGTCGCGAATAAAAATACAACAGAAATAGGCTGGTCTGAAGGCCGGCGATGGTTTATTAATTTTGTCAGGCGAATTGAATTGGCTACGAAGGTCATATCCCTTAACGAATAGGGGTACTTTCGTGGTTTTTTATTTTCCGGTAATTTTGGGCGTTGTAAGGAGAGTGAACGTAATGCATATGGCTGATGCGTTAATTTCCCCGGCGGTGGGGGGGATGATGTGGGCGACCACGGCAGGAGTGGCGGCCCATGCGGCGAAAAAGCTGCAGAAGGACTTAGACGACAGTAAAGTGCCGCTGATGGGCGTATTGGGCGCTTTTGTGTTTGCTGCCCAAATGGTAAATTTCGCGATCCCGGGGACCGGGTCGAGCGGGCATCTGGGCGGCGGCTTGCTGCTCGCCATCCTGCTGGGGCCGCACGCGGCGTTTTTGACCATGTCCTCAATCCTGACCATTCAGGCCCTGTTTTTCGCTGACGGTGGCCTGCTGGCCCTAGGCGCGAATATCTTCAATCTAGGTTTTTTCCCGTGCTATATTGCTTATCCGTTCATTTACAAGAAAATCGTCGGCGCAAATCCAGGCAAGGGGCGCCATGTCGCCGGGGCGATGGCCGCCGCGGTTATTGGTCTCCAGTTAGGAGCCTTTGCCGTGGTCTTGGAAACCGTTTTTTCGGGTATTTCGGCGCTGCCCTTTGCTTCCTTTGTCCTGTTAATGCAGCCGATTCATCTGGCGATTGGCCTTGTTGAAGGACTGATAACCACCGCGGTCATTTTATTCATTGCCAAGGAACGGCCGGAAATTTTGCAAAAGGCTGTCCGGGTCCAGCCGCTGAGCAACGTCTCCCTAAAACCGTTGCTAATCGCTATTTTGGCGGCGGCCGTGGTGACCGGCGGAATATTGTCCTGGTTTGCTTCCGCCGACCCGGATGGGTTGGAGTGGTCAATCCTCAAGGCTACCGGCCAGGAAGAATTGGCGGCTCCCCAGGGGACTATTCACAGCGTCCTTGCCGAGTGGCAGCAAAAAATCGCGGTGTTTCCCGATTATAACGTGAAGGAAGCCGGTAATGTCTCGGACAGCGCCAAGGTGGAGAGCTCCTGGCCGGCCGTTGACCGTGGCACCTCCCTGGCGGGGGTAGCCGGCTCGGTGTTGACGCTGCTGCTGGCGGCGCTGTTTGGCAAGGGACTGCAGTTGGCGGCGGGCAGGCGGAAGCAGGAGTGCTAGATGATTAACATTGAAAAGCGCTGGCTTGAGCTGCGGCATCTTGATGAACTGGCTGCCCAAGATTCCTTTATTCACCGGCTCCACCCTAGTGCCAAGCTGGTTACGGCTTTAGTGTTTGTCGTCACGGTCGCCTCTTTTCCTAAATACGCCATTGCCGGCCTGGCGCCAATGGTGTTTTACCCCGTTTTTGTAATGAGCCTTGGGAATATACCCCTTATTCTGCTGCTGAAAAGGCTGCTCCTCGCCCTTCCCTTCGTGGTGTTTATCGGCATCTTCAATCCGCTCTTTGACCAAACGCCGCTTGTCCAGGCCGGGCCGCTCGTCATCTCCGGCGGCTGGATTTCTTTTCTCTCTATTTTGCTCCGGTTTAGCCTGGCCGTGGCGGCCGTGCTGCTGCTAATCGCCACGACCGGCATCGACGCAATCGGGATGGCGCTGGCACAGCTGCGGCTGCCGCGCGTGTTTATTGTTCAGATTTTATTTATGTACCGGTACTTATACGTACTGACCGATGAATTTATCCGCATGCTGCGTGCCCACGCTTTACGCGCGCCGGCCGATAACGGCGTAGGTTATAAGGTCTGGGGGTCGCTGCTCGGGGTAGTGCTGCTGCGTACCCTTGACCGGGCCCAGCGCATTTATCAGGCCATGCTGTGCCGGGGCTTCGATGGGAAATTTCGCGGCCTGCGGTCACGCCCCCTGCGGCTGGGGGACCTTGTTTTCCTTGGCGCTTGGATTATCTTTTTCCTGGCCGTTCGCTTGACGAATATTCCCTATCGGTTAGGCGTTTTGCTGACGGGAGGCAACTGATGAGTCATCACATCGTGGAAGTAAAAGATCTCGAATACTCTTATCCGGATAACACGCCGGCGCTGCACGGCATCACTTTCAAAATCGTCCACGGCGAAGCAGTCGCCGTCGTTGGCGCGAACGGCGCCGGCAAGTCAACACTCTTGTTGCACCTGGCGGGGGTGCTGGCGCCAACCCAAGGGACGGTGCGGATTGGCGATTATCCGGTGAATAAAGAAACCCTGAAGTTTATCCGCCGCAGTGTCGGCCTGGTTTTTCAAAACGCCGACGACCAACTGTTTATGCCAACGGTATACGATGACGTTGCCTTCGGGCCGCTAAACCTGGGACTGGAACCTGCGGAAGTTCAGCGCCGGGTCATTGCCGCACTGCAAACGGTTGGCGCCGTGGAACTTAAAGACCGCCCGGCCTATAAATTGTCAGGCGGCCAGAAACGGGCGGTGGCGATCGCGACCGTCCTGGCCATGCAGCCTGATATCCTGGTGATGGACGAGCCCAGCGCCGGCCTCGATCCCCTGGCCAGACGGCAGCTCATCAATCTTCTCAAGTCGTTTTACCATACGAAAATTATCGCTACCCACGACTTGGATCTGGTGCTGGACTTGTGCGAACGGACAATCGTACTAAGTGAAGGCAAGGTCATTGCCGACGGCCCCACGCTGGAAGTGTTCAATGATGAGGCGTTACTCGCGCGCAGTCATTTGGAAAAGCCGCTGCGGCTGCAAGGCTGTCCGGTCTGTGGAAAAAAGACGTAAAGGAACGGTACAAGGCCCGCACCGGCGGGCCTTTTGCATGGGCGGCGGATCGTTTTGCTTAGGAAGATTGTGTAGTAAAGTTAATTGTTAGCCTGGTAAGCGGGGAATAGTAATCAGAAAAACAAACGGAAAAGGTGGGCGTATGAAACACGTAATTGTGATAGGTGGCGGGGCGGCCGGCCTAATGGCGGCCGTTAGCGCGGCGGGGGGCGGCGCCAGGGTGACGGTGCTGGAAAAGATGCCGTCGGTAGGCCGGAAATTATTGCTTACCGGCAACGGCCGCTGCAATGTTACCAATAGCGGCGATGTCCAGACCCATATCAAAAACATGCCGGGCAACGGCGCTTTTTTGCATAGCGCCTTACGGGCCTTTGGCAGCCACGATTTAATCGACTTTTTGGCTCGCCAGGGCGTTCCCACCAAGGTGGAACGGGGCGGACGGGTATTTCCGGCCAGCGATAAGGCGGCCGATGTGGTTAATGCCTTTTTAACCGCCTTGCGCGCGTTGGACGCTATCCTGCTGACGGGCCAAGCAGTAAAAGAGCTCATTATCGAAGACGGTGCGGCCGCAGGCGTTGTTACCCGTGACGGCCGACGGTATGACGCCGCCGCCGTCATCGTGGCGACAGGCGGGGCGTCCTATCCCGGCACCGGGTCGACGGGGGATGGCTATGCCATGGCCAAGCAGGCGGGCCATACGATTATTCCGCTCAGGCCTTCACTCGTCCCGCTGGAAGTGGCGGAAGAATGGATCGGCGAGTTGCAGGGTTTGGCGCTGAAAAATGTCAGCGCTACTGTCCTCCGCGGCGAAGCCAAGGTGGCCGAGGCAGAGGGCGAAATGCTCTTTACCCATTTTGGCCTTTCCGGTCCGCTTATTTTGTCGCTCAGCAATACGGTATCCGCCTTACTGGCCCAAGGTGAGGGCGAGGTTTTCGTGGCGATAAATCTGATGTCGGCGCTGGCTCCGGAAGAGGTGGACAAGCGCTTGCAGCGGCAATTTGCTAATTGCCGCCGCAAGCAAATCAAAAACGCCCTGGCCGACCTGCTGCCGGCCAGACTGGTAAATGTTGTTATCGATCTGGCGTTTCTCGATCCGGAAAAACCGGTGCATCAGACAACCAAAAACGAACGGGCGCGGCTGGCCAATGCCATTACCGGCCTGACCTTTACCATTAAAGGAACCCGGCCGCTGGCCGAGGCAATGGTTACCGCCGGCGGCGTGTCTACGAAAGAAATCAATCCGAAAACGATGGAATCCAAGCTGGTAAAGGGTTTATATTTTGCCGGCGAAGTCATTGATATCGACGGGTATACCGGCGGTTTCAACCTGCAAGCCGCCTTTTCCACAGGGTATGTGGCCGGTCGGCACGCGGCCAGGCAGGACTAAAGCAGAAAAAGCAAAGATGCGATTTTAAATGAAAACGCGCGATTTTGCGTACAAAGCAGGAATAGTTTATTAAGAAGTCGGTTTTTATTACTTCTATATTTTAATATATTAAAGTAAAATAGGAAATGAGATTGTTTGGGAGTGGAGGAATAAACAATGCGCAAACTGGTTGCATCTTTGCTTGTACTGCTGTTGGTTGGTCTGCTTGTTGCCGGCTGCGGCGGCGTGACGAAGAAAAAGATTGTTGTCGGGCTTGATGACAACTTCCCGCCGATGGGGTTCCGGGATGACAAGAACAATATTGTTGGCTTCGATGTGGATATGGCCAAGGAAGCGGCCAAACGGCTGGGTATGGAAGTAGAGTTTAAGCCGATTGACTGGAACAGCAAGGAAGCCGAGCTTAACGGCAAACGGGTGGATGTGCTGTGGAACGGTCTGACTATTACCGAGAAACGGAAAGAAAACATCGCCTTTACCAAACCGTATATGGAAAACCGCCAGATTATCGTGGTAAATGCTAACTCGCCAATTAAAAGCAAGGCTGATCTGGCCGGCAAGGTCGTAGGGGTACAGGACGGCAGCAGCAGCGTTGAGGCGGTAGAAAAAGACGCGGCTACCCTTAAGAGCTTTAAGGAACTGAAAAAGTATCCCGATAATGTGGCCGCGCTGATGGACTTAAAAGCCGGACGGCTAGACGCGGTCGTGGTGGATGAAATTGTCGGCCGCTATTATATCGCCAAGAAGCCGGGCGAATATGCTATCCTGGCTGACAATTTCGGCTCGGAAGAGTATGGCGTAGGCCTCAGAAAAGATGACAAAGAACTGCTGGATAAGCTGCAAAAAGTGCTGGATGAGATGAAAAAGGACGGCACTGCCGCAAAAATTTCCAAGCAATGGTTTGGTGCTGATATTGTAAAATAGTTATGAACCGGAATCGGCCGATGGTTTCCCGCCATTGGCCTTTCTTATGCAGGATGGCCGCTAGCCGCCGAATAAATATAGATTCTTCATTTGATAGACCCTAGACAGGAGAGAATTTAATGACGTATGTGATGGAAATTTTAGAGCCCATGCTGGCCGGGACAGCGGTAACGCTCGAGATGTTCTTTGTGACCATTGTTCTTTCCCTGCCGCTGGGACTGTTATTGGCCCTGGCCCGCATTTCCCGGTTCGGCGTACTGCGGGGGACGGTGGGAGTGTATATCTGGCTGCTCCGAGGTACGCCGCTGATGCTCCAGCTACTGTTTGTGTATTTTGGCCTACCGTTTATCCCTTATATCGGTGTCAGGCTGCCTGACTTTCCGGCGGCCGTGGTGGCCTTTGTCCTTAACTATGCCGCTTATTTCGCCGAAATTTTCCGCGCCGGCATCCAGTCGATTGACCGCGGGCAGTATGAAGCTGCCAAGGCCCTCGGCATGACCTATGTCCAGACCATGCGCCGCATCATTTTGCCGCAAGTCGTTAAACGGGTGCTGCCGCCGGTGAGCAATGAGACCATTACCCTGGTCAAGGATACATCCCTGATTTACGTTCTGGCGATGAATGACTTGCTCAGAACCGCCCGGTCCATTGTCCAGCGCGACTTTAATACGACGGCGTTTATTGTGGCCGCCGTCTTTTATCTGGTCATGACGCTGGCTCTCACCTGGCTGTTCCAGAAGTTGGAGCAGCGGTACGCGGTATATGATGAATAGGAGATAACTGCCATGCAGATGATTAGGGCTAGAGACATTCATAAAAGTTTTCATAAGCTGGAAGTTTTAAGAGGCCTTTCGCTCGAGGTAAGTAAAGGTGAGGTCGTGGCCATTATCGGGCCGTCCGGTTCGGGAAAAAGCACTTTTCTACGCTGTCTTAACCGGTTAGAAACCATTGACCGGGGCACGATCGAGATCGAAGGGGAAGTACTGGCTGCCCCCGGCCCGGACGGTAAGACCCGTTACGCACCGGAGGAACAGGCGCGGCGGATTTGCCGCAAGATGGGGATGGTGTTTCAGCAGTTCAATCTGTTTCCCCATCTGACGGTATTGGAAAATGTCATCGAAGCGCCGCTGGTGGTAAAAGGGGTTAAACGGGAGGACATCGTGCCGGAAGCGGAAGAACTGCTGCGCAAGGTGGGGCTTCTCGACAAACGGGACAGCTACCCGTCCCGGCTGTCTGGCGGCCAAAAGCAGCGGGTGGCCATCGCCCGGGCGCTGGCCATGAAGCCGGACATCATGCTTTTTGACGAGCCCACCTCAGCCTTGGACCCCGAACTGACCGGCGAGGTGCTCAGGGCCATGCGGCAGCTGGCCGAAGAGCATATGACCATGCTGGTCGTGACCCACGAAATGGCCTTTGCCCGGGAAGTGGCCAACCGTGTTATTTTCATGGATAAAGGCGAAATTATTGAGGCGGGAACACCGACAGAAATTTTCAGCCGGCCTAGCCATCCCCGGACGCAGGCCTTCCTCAACAATATGCTGTGACCTAAAGGAACCAGCCTTCGGCTAAGCGGCCAGGGCTGGTTACTGTTAATTGCTACATCGAGGTGACTCTTTTGCTCCATTTACCCATCGAATCGATCCTGCCGGAATTAAAAGACGTACTGCGCCGCCAGGCCAATGCGGTATTGGTCGCGCCGCCGGGCTCCGGGAAAACAACCCGTGTCCCGCTGGCCCTGCTGGACGAACCCTGGCTGGCCGGCCGGCGCGTTTTGCTACTGGAACCCCGCCGCCTGGCGGCGCGGGCCGCCGCGCGGTACATGGCAGCTAGCCTGGGCGAACAGGTTGGGGAGACGGTAGGGTACCGGGTGCGGCTTGATACCCGGGTGGGCGCCAATACCCGCGTCGAAGTCATCACCGAAGGGGTGCTGACCCGTCTCCTGCAGGCCGATCCGGCCCTCGAAGGCGTCGGCCTGGTGATTTTTGACGAATTCCACGAGCGCAGCATCCATGCCGACCTGGGACTGGCCCTCTGTCTGCAGGCGCAGGCCGTGCTCAGGCCCGACCTAAGGCTGCTGGTTATGTCGGCTACGCTGGACGCCGCGCCGGTGGCGGCGCTCTTAGGTGACGCGCCGGTTCTGACCGGTATCGGGGCCGCTTTCCCGGTCGAGACCCGTTACCTTGACCGCCCGGTTGACGAAGGGCGACGCGAAACAGTTATTGTTAATACGATTTTCGATGCGCTCGCCGCCGCGCCGGGCGATATTCTCGTCTTTTTGCCGGGCGCGGCCGAAATCCGCCGGGTTGAGGCGGTTCTCGCCGCGCGCGGTCTGGGCGGAAATGTGCGCGTGGCGCCGCTCTACGGGATGCTGCCCCTGGCGGCGCAGGACCTGGCGATCGCGCCTAGTCCGCCGGGGCAGCGCAAAGTGGTGCTGGCCACGTCCATCGCCGAGACCAGTTTAACGGTTGAGGGGGTACGGACGGTTATTGACAGCGGGCTTATGCGCGTTCCCCGCTTTTCGCCGCGGACAGGCATGACCCGCCTGGAGACCGTTATGGTATCACGGGCTTCGGCCGACCAACGGCGGGGGCGGGCCGGGCGACTCGCCCCCGGCGTGTGTTACCGCCTTTGGACAGAGCAGGAAGATGCGCGGCTGGTCCCGCGTAATACCCCGGAGATTTTGGAAGCCGATCTCGCGCCGCTGGCGCTCGAACTGGCCGTCTGGGGCGTGAGCGACCCGGCCGAACTTTTGTGGCTTGATGCGCCGCCGGCCGCCGCGTTCGCCCAGGCCCGGGACCTGCTGCAGCAGTTGGGCGCGCTCGACCGCGACGGCGCCGTAACGCCCCACGGCCGGCGCATGGCGGCCATGGGGCTTCATCCCCGGCTGGCCCATATGGTTCTGCGGGCTATTCCCCTGGGCCTGGGCGGATTGTCCTGTGAACTTGCAGTGCTCTTAAGTGAACGGGACATACTGCGCAGTACCGGCGGCGCTTCCGACGCGGACCTAAGGTTGCGCGTCGAAGCCCTCCGCCTTGCCGGTCAAGCCGGGCGGGATAACCCGGCCCTTTGCGCGGGGCATCTGGTTGATTGGGCGGCGGTGCGGCGCCTGCGGGCCGAGCTTGGCTACTGGCGGCGCTTATTTGGCATTGCCGGGCAAGAAGCCGGCGATGTCGATGCCTGTGGCTTACTGCTCGCGTTTGCCTACCCCGACCGGATCGGCCAGCGGCGGGAAAATGGCCGGTTTCTCCTGACGAGCGGCCGCGGCGCCGCCTTAGCCGGGATACAGACCTTGGCCGACGCGCCGTACTTAGTCGCGGCCGAACTGGACGACCAAGGGGCGGAGAGCCGCATTTTACTGGCGGCGCCGGTAGACCTTGCCGCTTTAAAACAGCAGTTCGCTGACCGGATTGAAGAAGTGACAAGCGTCGCTTGGGACCGGGCGGCGCAGGCCGTGCGGGCCCGCAAATACGAGCGGCTGGGCGCGCTGATCCTTAAGGAAGTCCCCGTGACCGACCCGGCGCCGGCGGACATGTTGGCGGCGCTGCTCGCCGGCATCGCCGAAGCCGGCCTGGACATTTTGCCATGGACGCGGGCGGCCAGTCAGCTGCGGCAGCGCATCAACTTCATGCACCGGTTGGAGCCGGGCTGGCCCGATATGAGCGATGCGGCCCTCGTCGGAACTCTTGAGAGTTGGCTCGCTCCCTACCTTTACGGCATCAGCAGCCGCGACGGCCTCGCCCGGTTGAACCTCGTAAAAATTATCGAGTCGATGCTGACCTGGGATCAGCGTCGGGAACTGGACGAGTGTGCGCCGACCCATATCGTTGTTCCCAGCGGCCAGCGCATACCCATTGATTATTCTGATCCGGCAGCGCCGGTTTTGGCGGTGCGGCTGCAGGAAATGTTCGGACTTACCGAAACGCCGCGGATTGCCCGCGGCCGCGTGCCGCTTACCTTGCACCTCTTGTCGCCGGCGCACCGGCCGGTGCAGGTGACGCGGGATCTGGCCAGCTTCTGGCGTGGCGCTTATTTCGAAGTGCGCAAAGACCTCCTCGGCCGTTACCCGAAACACTACTGGCCCGACGATCCGCTTGCCGCCACACCAACCCACCGTGTCCGGCCGCGGACATAGCCCAAAAGCCCTTTGCCATAACTGGCAAAGGGCTTTTGTCCTGACATAGCTTTTTTTTGATACAATAGCGCAATAATACACCGCCTGGGCTGCCCGGCAGGGAGTGCTAAATGGCGTGCGGCTACATACATTATACTAAGGGTTTAAAGACGCGGCGTCAGAATTTGGCGTGTGGTGGTGATTTAAGATGCGTTGCCCGAATATCGGCCCTTATTTGCGGAGCATGGTTGTTGGCGTGGACGCCAAGGTGCCCCTGGCTGACGGCCAATATGTGACGGCAATTAATTTCGACAATGCAGCGACTACTCCGCCCTTCCGCTCGGTGATGAAAGAGATTATGAGTTACGCGCCCTGGTATGGGTCTGTTCACCGGGGAAAAGGTTATAAGTCGGTCTTGGCTTCTAAGCTCTATGAAGCGGCGCGGGATGTAGTCCGGCGGTTTGTCAACGCCTCTTCCCATGATGTTGTAATATTTACGAAAAACACGACTGAGGCAATTAATATCCTCGCCCATGTATTGGCCGCCGCCGGCCGGAACCAGGTCGTGCTTTCCACCCAGATGGAGCATCTGGCCAATGATTTGCCCTGGCGGGAGCGGTTTACGACCGACTATGTCGCTATCGACGAAGCCGGCCGGCTGTCATTGCCGGATTTAGAAGCCAAACTGCTCAAGTATCAGGGGCGGGTCAAACTGGTTGCCGTTACCGGTGCCTCCAATGTAACGGGATATGTCAACCCAATTTATGAGATTGCCCGCCTGGCCCATAAGTATGACGCCAAAATTTTCGTCGACGGCGCGCAACTTGTTCCCCATGTACCGGTCGATATGAAACCTGCTAATTCGCTGGAACATATTGATTATCTGGCCTTTTCCGCCCATAAGATGTACGCCCCCTTCGGCGCCGGCGTCCTCATCGGACCGCGGGACACCTTTGCTGATGCCGAGCCAGTCTACAAAGGCGGCGGGGCGGTCGGGCTGGTTTCCGCTCAGTCCGTACAATGGGATGAACCGCCGGCCCGCTTTGAAGCCGGTACCCCCAATATGATGGGGGTGCTTGCGCTGGCGACGGCGATCCAGACGCTGCAGAGCCTGGACATGAAAGCAATTGCCGGCTACGAACGAAATCTGATCGAATATGCCATTGACGGCCTGGCCACGGTGCCGGGGCTAACGCTGTACCGCCACCGGGATAAAAGCGAAGACCGGGTGAGCTTGATTTCCTTCACGCTCGAAGGGCTGCACCACAGCCTTGTCGCCGACATACTCGCCCAGGAAGCGGGGATTGCGTCCCGCAGCGGCCTCTTCTGTGCTCACCTCTATGTAGAAAAGCTCTTGAATTTAAGCGACGAGGCGGTGGCCTATTATCAGACTCATGACGATATTCTTGTTCCCGGCTTGGTCCGGGTGAGCTTCGGCCTGTATAACGATTGCCGCGAGGTGGATGTGCTTATTGACTGTCTGCAGCGAATTGCCAAGAAGCGGGACTACTATAAAACAAAATATCAGCAGGATGGCCGCGGCAAACGCTGCGCGGCCGCAAGCCTTAACCGGCACTTATACTGCTGATAGCGGCGCCTTGCTGAATTATTTATCCCCTCCCGGAGCTTGGGAGGGGGTGACTTTTTAGCGGCACTGTCGGCCTTGGATATACGCGAAATTACGCAGCAATATTTTCTTTCCCCGCCAGCTGAAGGCGCGGTCACCGTAGCGGCAGGTAAATTCCTTGTTGGATAGGGCGGCGACTTCGGTTTCGTCCAGCCAGGGAAGAAGCTGCTGCCTGAATTCGGCAAGGGGCGTCAGGGCGACGTCCCGGTTATGGGGGCAAACGTCCTGGCAGACGTCGCAGCCGAAGACAAGGCCGGTTTTTTGGATAATGCTGATTTCGGCCGGGGACAAGTCGCCCTTTTTCTGGGTCAGATAAGAGCGGCAGCCCCGCGGATCGATGGCAAAATTGCCAAGGATGATTTGGCCGGGGCACATCTTCACGCATTGGCCGCACTGGATGCAGGTGCGGTTTTGCGGCCGGTCTGGGGCGAAGGGATAGTTGGTGAGAAGATAGCCGATAAACACATAGGAGCCGTACTTATCGGTGATAATGTGGCTGTTGATCCCATAGAAGCCCAGGCCGGCCAGGTAAGCCAAATAGCGGTCCACCAGCGGCCCGGTATCCACAAACGGCTGATAGGCGAAGCCCGGAATGTTCGCCTGCAGGTAGATGCCGATCTCGTCCAGCTTGCGGCGGATGATGTGGTGGTAGTCAAGCCCGTAGGTGTATTTGGCGAGATTGGCCGGCGCCTGGTGGCCGATGTAATAGGGGAACAGGCAGACAATGACGGACTGGACGTCAGCCATGGTGAGACGAGGATCAATGCGTTTGGCGATTTCGGGCCCGTCAAACTCAGTGCACTGGCCTTTGGCCATGCGGTCGTGCAGTATTGCTGCGAGTTCGGGATAAGGGCCCGGGGGAGCGATGCCTACATACTCAAGTCCTTGCGAACGGCAAAACTGCTTAAGCTTTTCCTTCATGGCATTCGTCCCCCTTTCGCTGCTGCGACTAAAAACTCGCTAAGATAATCATGCCAATACATTGGCACCACAAAGCATGAAAACCGATGTTTAACCACAGAGAACACAGAGACGCGATTTCATCGCGTTAGGTTAAAAATATCCCACTCCGTGTCCTCTGTGGTTCCTAATATTCTGGCTTAAAATAGCCGATTTTCAGGGTGGATTATAAGTAGCCCTGATTGCCTTTAATCTCCTGCCAGATGCGGTGTTTATCCGGCAGGGGGATAAGGTTGTTGGCCAGGATTTTATCGTACAGGTGCTTCGTAATGCTACTGCCGTTATCAAGAATGCTGAGAGCTTCCCCTAAGTCCTGCAGGGCGTCAAGGTCAATCGTCGGCGTGGTTTCGGCCAATTCGACGCACCTTTGCGCGCAGCCGAGAACGGCCAGCGGCGCTTTGTCATCGTCGAGCAGCAGATAATAGGCGTAGGCCTTGGCCGCCCAGTCGTCAAAGGTTAGGGGAGTGGCTTCAGCCGCCCGCCGGATCCATTCCGCCGCTCTGACCTGGTGGCGCCGGTCGGCGGCGTATTCAAAATACATATCGGCGATCCGGACGCACAAGTTCGGCGTAAGCGGCCCGGCCAGCACTCGCTTGGCCACTTCTTGCTCCAAAACGTGGTCCGGGAGGGTCAAAGCGCAAAAGAACAAATCCTGGATGTAAAGGGGCGGCAGGGGCTCACTTTTGGCCAAAAGCAGGCGGGCGATTTCGCCGGCCAGTTCAGGCCGAAATTCAATGGCCACGACCAAAAAGTCGGCCAGATCGCGCAGTTCGGCGTCCGGCCGTTGATGGAGGCCGGCCTGCACGTACCAATAACAGGCTTTTTCCCGTTCCTGCCGTTCAAAGCATTTGCGCGCCTCGGTAATAAGGCGGTGATACTGGTCATCTTTTTTCCGGTTTCCGTTCACGTTAACCTCCGCAATCTGCTAGAGCCAAGTTGTTGCCAATCTAAATATATACTAACACTGCCGGCAGGAATATACAACCACGGGCGCTTTTCCGGAAGGAACTGCGGCTTTGGCAGAGAATGGTATATATAGTTTACAACCGTGCATAACCTGCTTGTCCCAGCGGAAAACAGGGCCTGGCGGTTGTGCAGAAACAAGGATTAATAGTTAGCAAGGCCAACGCGAGGGGAGCTTTGGCAATGGGAGGACGACAGAATGGAACAAAAAATTCATGCTTTGGTCACAGAAAACCATGAATATATTGTCGGGCTGCGGCGCCATTTTCGCGCCCATCCCGAAATTGGCGGGCAGGAGTTTGCGACCCAGCAAAAGGTCATGGCCGAGCTCGCGGCGATGGGGCTTGAGCCCCGACCGGCGGCGGGTACCGGTGTTATTGCCGAGATAAAAGGGGTCAGACCGGGTAAGACGGTGGCCGTCCGCGCCGACATGGACGCCTTGCCCATCCAAGACGAAGTGGACCGGCCGTACCGGTCGCAAACAGCCGGCGTTTGTCATGCCTGCGGCCACGACGGCCATACGGCCATGTTGCTGGGGGTCGCCAAAGTGTTTACTGCGCTGCGGGGTGAACTGGCAGGTAACATTCGCTTGCTGTTTCAACCGAGCGAGGAGCGGTTTCCCGGCGGGGCGCTGGCAATGATTAAAGACGGTGCCATGGCGGGCGTGGATGCCGTCATTGGCGCCCATCTCTGGCAACCGCTCGATATCGGCACATTGGGCATAACCTATGGACCGATGATGGCGTCGCCTGACGAGTTTACCATTACGATCAAAGGCAAGGGTGGACATGGCTCGATGCCGTATGACGCGATCGATCCCATCGCGATTGGTGCGCAGATTGTCCTGGCTCTAAAGAGCATTATCGGTAACGAAATCAGCCATAATGAGCGGGCAGTACTCTCCATCGGCGTTTTTAAAAGCGGCGAGGTCTTTAACATTATTCCGGATACGGCGATGTTGAAAGGAACGGTACGGAGCTTTTCTCCCGCCGTGCGGGGGAAAATTTTTGGCCGCATTGAGCAGATTTGTCAAGGCATTTGCGCGGCGGCGGGCGCCAGCTTCACGCTGGAGAAATATTTCGGCTATCCGCCGGTTGTCAACGACCCCGCGGTGGCGAAAGTCGTCGCCGCCGTCGGCCGGGAAGTGCTGGGCGGCGATAAAGTACTGGAGGTAAACCCCGCCATGGTGGGCGAGGACTTTTCCTACTACCAACAACAAGCGCCGGGGTGTTTCATGTTCGTCGGCGTTGGCAACAAGGAAAAGGGGATTGTCTATCCCCATCACCATCCCAAATTCGATATTGATGAACGCGGCCTGGGATACGGGGTAGAGATTATGGCCCGTACGGCCCTCCGGCTGCTGGAGGCCTAACGCGATGGCTGAATATGGGCCAAGTACCGTGTTCGTTACCGGGGTAGCCAAACCGGGCAAAGACGACCCGATTGCCAGCATCTATCAGGTGTTTTTCGTGAGTATGGTCGTAGATGTCCGGACAGACCAGATTGTCGATGCGGCCTGCAATACGGCCAGTCCGATGACCGAAAGTTTTATCCGTTCCCTGCTCATCGGCCACAATTTGCGCGATGGAGTGGACGGCATGACCGATGCCATTCGCCGCCGCTTTTTCGGCCTGGTGCAGAAAGCGCTCATCGTCGCCCTAAAGGATGCCCACAATAAATACATGATGGTGAAAAAACAGCAGTTGCAGCTAGGTGGTTGAATTTTCCGCCAGTTATGTTATAATGAAAGTAACGAAATATTGTCTTATTTATTGGTGCATGAACGTCCTTCGTGCTACCGAGATAAGTAAGACCAAGGAACTTGTGAGGCGGGTGCCTCTGTTCTTTGGTCTTTTTATTTTTATATTAACCTGAACAAAGGAGAGGAGAAAAATGACGGAAAAACTGAGAATCGTGCAGATGGGGCTTGGCCCGATCGGCAACAAGGTGACGCAGTATTTGGCAGAGCGGCCTAACCTGGAAATTGTCGGGGCTATTGATACCGACCCGGCCAAGGTGGGACAAGACGTCGGCGTATTGGCCGGTCTGGCGCCGCTTGGCGTGATCGTAACGGCTGATATCGATGCGGCGCTGGGGGGCGGTCGGGCTGATGTTGTCGTGCTGACGACTGCGTCCAGCATGGCGAAAGTTCATGACCAGCTTCTCCGTATCTTGCCTTACGGCGTGAGTGTTGTTTCTTCCTGCGAGGAACTGAGTTATCCCTGGCAAACCCAACCTGAACTGGCCGCCAGTATTGACCGGGCCGCCAAAAAGAGCAACGCGGCGGTACTCGCTACCGGCGTTAACCCCGGGTTTCTCATGGATTTTTTGCCGGCGGCCATGACCGGCGTATGCCGCAAGGTGCGCAAGGTAACGGTCGAGCGCATCCAGGACGCCACGTTCCGGCGCATTCCGTTCCAAAAGAAGATCGGCGCCGGGCTTACGGTGGAAGAGTTTTATAAGAAGGTGGAAGAAGGCGTCCTGCGGCATGTAGGCCTAACCGAGTCGATGCACCTGATTGCCGCCCGTCTCGGCTGGCAGCTTGATAAAACCGAAGATATTATCACGCCCATCATCGCCGAGCGGCGGGTAACAACCGACAGCATGGTCATTGAGGCCGGCAACGTTCTTGGTGTGCAGCAGCTAGGCCGCGGCATCATGGGCGGAGAAGAAGTCATTTCCCTTGTTTTCCGCGCCGCTATCGGCGAGCCCGGGGCGCGCGACCGCATTGTCATTGACGGCGAACCGGCCATTGATAGCTGCATCAATGGCGGCGTCAACGGCGACGTGGCCACCTGCGCCATTCTTGTCAACGCTATTCCGGTGGTCGCCAAAGCCCGCCCGGGCCTCAGGACAATGGCCGACATCGAGCCGATTACTTGCTGGTAACCGCTCTTAGATCATATGCGGTGTCTTATGTTGATATAGAAAAACAATAAGTCCTTGCTAGGTGCCGCTAGCGACACCTAGCAAGGACTTTTATATTTCCGCGTGCCCATCCAGATTAATATTTTACCGGAACTGTTCATGCATTTGTATCGCAATATCGATTAAGTAAACTGCTCACACAGAACGGACAGGGCAGTCTGTTTTCGGTACATATAAAAAATTAAATATTTTTTCGGATATGATAAATTTTGTTTTAGAGCAAACACAAAGGATATCTTGTTACATGAGAGAATTTCATATTCATAGCCCAATAAAATCAAGGGTTAACTATACATATCAGCCAAGTTTATTAACAGTCTGCTGGCGGCCTATGAGAGCGGTGCCGGCTAACGATATACGAAAATACCAATGGGCGGGGTTGCGATGAATAATATACAAGTCGAGGAGAAAAAGATGCGGGCAATTCAGTCAGTGGTCAGAGCGTTTAATATATTGAATTATTTGGCGGCGCACCGAACTGGTGAGAGTTTATCCAACATAAGTCGGGGAATAGGCCTTAGCAAAAGCACGACCCATAGCCTTATTTCCACCCTGGAGCAGCTAGGGTATGTTCAGCAGGACCAAAGCACAGGCAAGTATTATCTGGGGATGAAACTATTTGAGTTAGGACAAGTGGTTCATGCCAATATGGATCTTAGAAAAATTGCAATGCCATACCTCAGTGAGCTTGCTAAGAAATATGAGGAAACGGTTCATTTGGCCGTGTTATCTAAAGGCGAAGTAGTTTATATCGATAAAGTTGACAGTCCCCGTTCAATTAGAATAGCCTCACAAATTGGCGGACGAAATCCGGCATACTGTACAGGAGTTGGAAAGGTGCTACTTGCAAGCTTATCGGACGCAGAATTGGCAAAAACCCTGAAAAACGTGGATTTTAGAAGGTTTACTGAGAATACCATAACGGACGCTCTTTCTTTAAAAAAACACTTAGAAGAGGTTAGACAGCGCGGGTATGCTTTTGACCGGGAAGAATTTGAAATTGGTCTGTTTTGTATCGCAGCGCCAATAAAAAACCATAAAGGAAATGTGATTGCCGCTATAAGTCTTTCAGGCCCAACCGCGCGGATGACCAACGGAAACCTCGAGCAAATGATCGAAGACCTTACTGGCACTGCCAAGCTGATTTCAAAGCAATTGGGGTTTAAGCCATAAATTTTAACTTAAATAATAAGGGCCATTCTCGTAAAGCCATCCAATGGTGACTAAAACCTGGTCGGGTTTGCGGATGTTGGCCGATAGCGAGCTCCGTTTCCGCCGTTAAACACATTTTCTCCGCTACTATCATCTACTCGGGTAGATAGTAGCGTATCTTTTGCGGATTAAGGCCGCCGAATTGGCACGCTTTTTAGGTTGTTCCACTTCGAAAATAGACTGGCGGTATCATCTTAATATAGAATAAAATTATTGTAGTATTAATAGTTTTATTAAAAATTATTTTTTAACTTGTCGAAAAATAGCAGGAAAACAAGACTAAATGTCAAATATAAACATCGTAACATTTGTGAACAGCGTTTGCTATTATCGCACATTTTGTGAACGGTGTGCGGTAATATCGGATAATGCATAGAGGTGAAGAAGTGAAAGCCATCTATCTCGACTGTTTCTCCGGCATTAGCGGTAACATGATGATTGGCGCCCTGCTTGACGCCGGACTACCCATCGAACACCTGCGGGCCGAGCTGGCCAAGCTCGACCTTTCTGCCTATAGGCTAATTGATAAGGATGTGGTCAAAAAGGGGATACGGGCCAGGTACTTTAATGTCGAGTTTCGGCAGTGGTTTCAGCCCTCGCGCAATTTCAGCGATATCCAAAAAATCATTGAAAAAAGCAGTTTGTCCAAACGGGTAAAGGAGCAAGCGGAGGGGATTTTTTCCCGGTTGGCGGCGGCAGAAGCCAAGGTGCATGGCACTTCGGTCGATAAGGTCCATTTCCATGAGGTGGGGGCTATTGACTCGATAGTTGATATTGTAGGGACAGCCATTGGTCTTGAGTATCTCGGGATTGAGCAGGTCTTCGCCTCGGCGTTGCATGTGGGATCCGGCTATGTCAAATGCAGCCATGGCCTAATGCCTGTCCCAGCGCCGGCCACGGCTGAACTTCTCCAGGGCATCCCCTTTTACAGCGACAAAATTAAGGGGGAGCTTGTTACACCTACCGGAGCGGCCCTGGTGGCGAGTTTGGTCCAAGAATTTGGCGCGGTGCCGGAAAGGATGAAGACGGAGCGCGTCGCTTATGGTGCCGGAAGCATGGATCTTGACATTCCCAATGTGCTGCGCGTCTATCTTGGCACCGTACAAATGGAGGCGAAAGGTCAGAGGGCAAAGCTGGTTGAAACTAACATGGACGATCTCAACCCGCAGATTTATGGCTATGTCATGGAGCGGCTGTTTGCCGCCGGGGCCTACGATGTATACCTTACGCCGGTGATCATGAAAAAAAACCGGCCTGGCACTAAGCTGACCGTGATGATATCGCCTGACAAGCTAAACGAGGTTGTTCGCCTAATTTTGACGGAAACCAGTACCTTGGGCGTGCGTATTTTGGACTGCGACTCGTACCATGTGGCGCGGGAAACGGTCACAGTCGACACGCCGTGGGGAGCAGTTCGGGTGAAAATCGGCAGACTGGACGGGCGAATAATCAATATTGCCCCGGAATTTGAAGACTGTCGGACAATTGCCGAGCGGCATAACATCCCGCTTAAGGCTATCCATTCCTGTGTCCTCGGGAAGTGCCAAGTACTGATAGAAGGTATTGTGGAAACAAAATAAAAATTACCAGGGGCTAATATGACCGTAGTGGAATAGACTTTGGCGGTTAACCATTCGTTTCTGCAAACGCGTTACAGCTTAGTGTCGCAATATTATTTATTGGGAACGTTTGGCTCAGTCGCCGGGAACAGGAATTTTAGTAAGATGCTTATACTTGAATATCGACCAAAGAGGTGATGTAATGCCTGTTGAAACCAACCACGGCCGGCAAATTCAGTCGGTGGCCAGGGCTGTACAAATCCTTGAATATTTGGCTACTGCCGGTAATCAAGATAGTCTCAGCAATATTAGCCGCGCCATTGGGCTTAGCAAAAGCACTACGTACAGCCTGATTTCCACGCTGGAGCAACTGGGCTATGTCCAACAAGACCAGTCAACAGGCCGGTACTCCTTGGGAATGAAACTGTTTGAACTAGGTCAAGTGGTTCATTCAAGCATGGATATTCGGCGACTGGCTATGCCCCATCTTCGTGAACTGGTGGCAAAATACGGCGAAACCGCACACTTGGCCGTGCTGTCCAAAGGCGAAGTAGTATACATTGACAAAGTTGATAGCCTCCACTCTATCCGTATCGCATCCCAAATTGGGGGGCGCAATCCAGCCCATTGTACTGGCGTGGGTAAAGTGCTGCTTGCCTGGCTAAGCGATACTGAGCTTGAGAAAGTCATGGCCGGACGGGTGTTGCATAAATTTACCCCCAATACCATTACCGACTATGCGCAACTAAAACGACATTTGCAGGAAATCCGCCTGCGTGGCTATGCCTTGGATGAAGAGGAATTTGAAATCGGCCTTACCTGTGTGGCTGCGCCAATTAAGAATCACCGCCAGGCGGTCATTGCCGCTATTAGTTTTTCTGGTCCTACGAGCCGGATGAATAACGAAAACTTAAGTATGATTATCCGAGACGTGACTGAAACGGCCAAAATCATTTCCATGGAGTTTGGCTTCAAAGAATAATAAAAGCTTTTTAATTTCCTACAAAATATAACCGTTTGTTAAATGTGAACGAAGTCCGATAATATCGGACCGCAAGGAGGTGGTTATAACCAGCCCTAATTGCTCCCCAAAAAAACGAAAGTAAAAGGAGGTTCAAAGTGTGAAACTCGTATCCCTGAAACCTGTTGTGGACAAGGACAAATGTATTGGCTGCGGCATTTGTTCCAAAGTTTGCCCTGCCGAAACAATTGCAGTTAAAGAGCGCAAAGCGGAAATTGACCTTGATCATTGCCGTGGCTGCGGCGCCTGCAATCAACGGTGTCCCGTTTATGCAATCACGATGGAGAAGCTGGAAAAACCGTACACGGTTAAGGTGGACATTGCCGATCTCGCCTATGATGAGATTGCTAACTTATGCATCAAAGCCAAGCTTAATCCTGACCAAATTATCTGTTACTGTACTGCAACCAGAGCGGAAGAAGTGGCCGGCGCTATCCTCAAAGGGGCCAAGACGCCGGAAGAGATCTCGCGCAGGACCGGCATCCGCATGGGCTGCAAAGTGGAATGCATTCAGCCAGTACTTCGACTGCTTAAGGCAGCCGGCATCACTCCCGAGCGTCCGGCCGGCTACCAGTGGTATGGTCTTACGCCCACCGTTTGGGACATTCCGGAAGAAGTTAAAGCCAAGTACAATAGCCGCGGCTTCTACTTCGATGAAGATATAAAACTTTTGGACAAAGTTGTTGAAGCTAAACCGAGCGGGAGGGATTCCGAATGATGCGCAAACCAATTACTCCCATGGCTCCGCGGGCCTCGCAGTATGGCATTGCCCCGGAACTCGTGAAAAAGCGGATGGCCGAATACCCGGAAATGACGTCCCTGCTGGTGAAAGACCTATTTGCAGATACGCCGGACGTCATCTACCCCGGCGAGAACGGTTTGGCCGCTATTCGTCAAGCGGCGGAAGCTGCGCTCCGTAAGGTCGATATGTCCATGATTAAGCCGGGTGATTCGGTAAACGTGCTCGCCTCCCACCACGGTTTTACTCTCCTTGGCGGCGAGCCCTACGCTGAACTGCTCCGTGCGGTGCGCGACATTATTGCTGAGCGGACGGGTGCATCGGATATCCGGCTGCGGGCTGGCGTAGGCCTACGGTTCCGTGAGACGGAAGAATATATTAAGCGGTACGGGCTTGACGCGCACTATAAAGGTAAGGCGCGCGGCGTGGCCCCCATTGACGAAGGGGTGGCCATTCAGACTGAAATTGGCACCTTGTACGGTATCAAAGCCATTTACGATGCCGACTGGATTGTTCATGTGCATAACAGTGATGTGCGGGAAGTGCATTTCCATCGTCAGGTTGACCGGGCAGTTAAACCTTTTGGCATGTCCTACGCGCGGATCGAAACCCGGTCGACCTATCATTGGAACATGGGGCCCCGGGGAGCGAATTTTACCGCCCGCGCCATCTTTGAGTCAGAGTTTGTGAAGAGTAAATTCGCCTTCGCTGCCTTTCTGAATATGTCGCCGAGCGGCGTAGTTGGCGTAAGCGCCGAAAATGACCTCTATGTGCTCAATGATCAAATAACGGTAGAAGGCCTCAAATATTATGGCAAAATCATGACACTGCTGGGCGAAATTGATGAGTGTATCGTCGGTCTGGACTTCCCCTGCCCGGTGCCCTATGTGTTCGCTGCCGGCGTAATTTACGCCAACTTTGCCGGTGCGAATCAAGACTTGTTCGACCTTGACAAAGGCTTGCCGCCCTATACCTGGTATACCGAAGCTTTCTACGGCAAAAACGGCAAACCTTTGATTGACGGTGTGCTGCCCGTCAACCCGGCGATTAAGATGGTTGTGCACAACTACGCATGGGGTGGTTATCCGAGCGCTTTCTTCTCCGAGCATGTGCCCACTATTGTCGTCGGCCAGGAACAAGCCGACTTGTTCAACACCGACCCGCAAAACTTGTCGTATATGAAATATGCGGTTGTGGCCAATGAGCTGGACGAGGCGATGCACTTTGCCTACAAAGCGGCCAAGACCGACAAGGTTATCATCTTTGACGGCGCCATGGGCGGCATAAATGTAAGTAAATCACTGGCTGAGCTGCTGATACGTAAGGCGCCCGAAGTGTCGGCACGGGTTGATCAGGAGCTCATGCCCAAGTGGCTTAAGCAGCGCGGCGTTTCCCTGTAAAGATTAAGAAGGGCGGAGGTAGGCGAAATGCAGCAAAAAATTCAGGCGCCACCCGATATAAGAGATACCATCTTTGCTCCGGTTGGCAATCGCACGTTTATGGCCAAAGTTATCGCCGAAGCGAGCGGCGTTATCGCAGGGAGCAAGCGACTGGCAGAAGTTTTGATGCCCCTTGGCGTCACTGTCAACCAGCTCCTAGGCGACGGCGCCGCCGTTGACGCGGGCGCGGTAATCGCCACCATTACGGGTAAGGCCAAACAGATTGCCATGGCCGAAGAAATCGTCATCGGTATAATGGCTAAACCATCAGGGATAGCAACGGCAGCGCAAAAGGCCGTTCAAGCAGCCGGGCCTGACCTCCGCATTGTTTGCGGAGCATGGAAAAAAATGCCTCCCGAGATTAAACATATTGTCCGGGAAGCGGTGGCTTGCGGCCAGGCCGCTTTCCGGATTTCCGACCAGCCGTTTCTCTACTTGGATAAGAACTTTGTTCGCATGTTAGGCGGCATTGAAGCTACCCTCGCTGCCGTGAGAGATATGAATGACAAACAAAAAGTCATCCAGCTTAAAGGGCATTATGGCTCTGTCGCCGCGGAAGCCCTCACGGCGGTGAAATATGGCGCCGACATAATCATGGTGGATACCGGACGGCTGGAGGACGTAACGGCGGTGCACGAGGCGCTCATTGCCGAAGGTTGGCGCGACAGAGTCCAAATCGCTTTTGCAAAAGGCATCAAGATAGAAGCCATTTCCGAACTAAAAGGCCGGGGCATTGATATTCTGGACATTGGCGTCGCCATTATTGACGCCCCGCTTCTTGATATGAAGCTCGAGGTCTGCGGGGAGGTTGCGGCATGCAGCTGAATCTGCTCGAAAAAACCGAGCTGCGTATTTTTGGACTTGTTTTGGCTAACACCAATTTAAGTCTCGCAGCGGAAAAAGTGGCTGAAGCGCTGGCTCTTCCCCCGGCCAGCGTGCTGGTGGTAGATGTCAGGCCTGACCATATTTGCCTGGATATCCTTGAAAAGAGTTTGGACCTGAGGCAAATTGCCGGTAAGGAGCGGGCTATTCTCGACGGGCTGGCCACGGTGCCCGGGCTTACCGTTACCGCTGATGCCTATGTGGATTCGTCCGGTATAATGGGGCTTATCGCTTTTGATGAACAGCAGGCCAGCGAACTTATCACGCGGACGGAACACCTCGCTACCGAGATCGAGCAGGCGGTGCTGCGGCGGGCAATAGTGTTTGCCACCGGATTTGAAGTAAAGCAGCGAATGATTGAAGATACCAATTCGCCCTTTCTCATGCGCCTCTTGACCGAGCAAGGCTACAGCGTTGAGTTTGGTGGTATTCTCGACGACGATGCGGTGGTAATTAGAAGGAAAATCGACGACGCCCTCGACCGTGGTTTTGGGTTGATAATTACCACCGGCGGCGTTGGCGCTGAAGACAAAGACTTCAGCGTTGAGGCAACGACCGCGATTGACCCGGCGGCGGCAACCCCCTGGATTGTCAAGTTTCAGCAAGGCACCGGCCGGCATGTTAAAGCCGGAGTGCGTATTGGCGTAGGCCAGTGCGGCATCGCCACAATTATCAACCTTCCCGGCCCCCACGACGAGGTGGTGGCGAGCAGCGCAGCCTTGAGGCGACACTGCCGGACGGGGCGGATCGACAAAGTCGCGCTGGCGGATGAAATTGCGCAAATCTTACGCCAGAAGCTAAGCGGTAAGCACTGGCAGCATCATACCCATCAAACTAGCGGGGAGGAAGATCATGGAAAAAACCATCATAGAGCAACTAGCTAAAGAACTTTATCAGGCGGAAATGACGCGGACACCTGTTGAAGCGCTAACGGCGCGTTATCCGGCCATCACTAACGAAGATGCCTATCAGGTACAGCTTGTAGGCCAAAAGTTGCGGGAAAACGACGGGCACGTTATTGTAGGCCGAAAAATTGGCCTGACCAGCAAAGCCATGCAGGCTGCGCTCGGCGTGTTTGAACCGGATTACGGCTACATTACCGACCGCATGATGGCTCTGGAGGGCGATGCGGTCAGCATGAACGAGCTCATCGCCCCAAAAGTGGAGGCGGAAATTGCTTTCGTGCTGAAGCGCGACTTGGCCGGTCCCGGCATCACCGTGGCGCAGGTGCTTGAGGCTACGGCGGGAATTATGCCGGCGCTGGAGATTATTGATACCCGCATAAAAGACTGGAAGATTAAAATTCAGGACACCATTGCCGACGGCGCTTCCATTGGCAAAGTCATCCTCAGCGGCAAGCTGCTGCCCGTTGGGGCGCTAGATATGCGCTACATGGGGATGGTACTGGAGAAAAACGGCGAAATCGTTGCTACCGGGGCCGGGGCGGCCGTACTTGGTCATCCGGCAAATGCCGTGGCCTGGCTGGCTAATAAACTTTCCCAGTTCGGAATTACCCTCAAAGCAGGAGAAATAATCATGTCCGGATCACTGACCGCTGCCTGTCCGGTAGCTGCTGGGGACAACATCAGGGCGACTTTCGACCATATCGGTAGCGTCAGTGCCCGGTTTATCTAAAAGGAGGACCAAAAGATGCAGAAAAAACTGAAAGCAGCGGTACTGGGACCGGGAAATATCGGCATTGATTTAATGCTGAAGCTTTTACGGAGCCCGTATCACGAAGTTGCACTCGTATCAGGAATCGATCCGCAGTCGGAAGGACTGAAAATTGCCGCTTCCAAAGGGATCCCTATCTCCCTGGAAGGCATCGACGGCGTACTGGCAGTTAAGGACTTGGACATCGTATTTGACGCTACTGGTGCTAAGCCGCATCTCAAGCATGCGCCGCTATTGAAGGAGGCCGGCCTATTCACCGTTGACCTCACCCCCGCGGCGGTGGGACCTTATGTCGTTCCTGCCGTAAACTTGGACCAGCACTTAAATAGCGCTATGAATGTCAACTTAATTACTTGCGGCGGACAGGCAACGATACCGATTGTATACGGCGTCAGTCGAGTGACCGAGGTGGAATATGCGGAAATAGTGGCGACCATTAGTAGCCGGAGCGCCGGACCCGGCACGCGGAAAAACATTGACGAATTCACGCAAACGACCCGGCAGGGCCTGATCTCCGTCGGCGGCGCCAAGGACGCCAAGGCGATAATTATCCTGAACCCGGCGGAACCGCCGATCTTGATGCGTAATACCATCTATGCCAAGTGTGACACACGACGGATTGACGATATTGTAAAAAGCGTAAATGAAATTGTGGCAGTAGTGCAGCGGTATGTGCCAGGATACCGGCTCAAAGTTCCCCCTTATGCCGATGGCGAACGGGTGGTAGCAATGATTGAAGTTACAGGGGCTGGTGATTACTTGCCAACTTATTCGGGCAATCTTGATATTATTACGGCAGCTGCCGTCGCAGTTGGCGAGCGTTATGCCCAGTTTAAGCAAAAGGCGGTGTTTTAGGTGAAGCGGATTAGAATAATTGATACTACATTACGGGATGGGATGCACGCTGTCAGCCACCAATTAACGCCGGAGCAGGTGGCCTTGATTGCTTCGCGTTTGGATGAAGCCGGCGTTGGAACAATCGAAGTAGGCCATGGAGATGGTCTTGGTGGATCTTCAATGCAATATGGCTTTGCCAAGGCAACAGACCGGGAATACCTTAAGGCTGTATCGCAAGCGATAAAGCAAACCCGGCTTGATGTATTGCTAATCCCGGGAATTGGCACGATTGAAGATTTGAAGGTTGCAATGGAGTACGGTGCGAAGACGGTACGGGTTGCAACCCATGTAACGGAAGCCGATGTTGGCGAGCAACACATCGGTTTTGCCAAAAAGAACGGTCTTGAAGCTATCGGTTTTTTAATGATGTCGCATATGGCTTCCCCGGAAAAAGTGGCTGAACAGGCCAAACTGTTTGAAAGCTATGGTGCAGACATTATCTATGTAGCCGATTCGGCCGGGGCCATGCTGCCGGAAGATGTCAAGGCCCGGGTTAGTGCTGTAAGGTCCGCCGTATCGCTTCCTGTAGGCTTTCACGCCCATAATAACCTGGGTCTTGCTATAGGAAATAATCTTGCCGCTATTGAAGCCGGAGCAACGGTGTTGGACGGTACGGTTCGAGGTCTGGGCGGCGGAGCCGGGAATGCCCAATTGGAGGTTTTGGTAGCTGTTCTCAATCGCATGGGATATGAAACAGGAATAGATCTTTATAAGGTAATGGACCTGAGCGAGGAAGTGGTAGCGCCGCTAATGCAACGGCCGCAAATTATAAATAGGGAAGCTTTGGCTATAGGCTATGCCGGAGCATACAGCAGTTTCCTATTGCATGCGTACCGCGCGGCGGAGAAATTCGGCGTCGACGCCAGGGATGTTTTGATCGAACTGGGGCGGCGCAAAACTGTTGGTGGACAGGAGGATCTGATTATTGACGTTGCCATAGAGCTGGCAAATAAGAAAGCGCGGACTGCGTAGGGGTGACCTGAGATGGGCCTGTATATGGCACATTTCCAGGAAATGTTTGAAAGGTAATGTTCTAATACGGGCCAGATCGTAGGAACCGGCAATATTGCAGACAGCCATAATAGGGATGGCGTCAGATGTTGGTAAGGGTTTAGGGAAACAAATGTTCTAAGACCCGAGGATACAGCCGCCGAGGTGGATGCCGCTATTCGGGCAATTGTTAAGGAAGCGGGGGAAAGGCAAGATCGGACCTGCTTGAAACCAAAATAATATTGTTGGATGTTTTCTTTCAGCGATATATAAGAAAGGCATTGGGGAGACCAAGGGTTATGGACTGCATTTTTATTGGCGTGAAAGACAATGAGATTTTAATCTAACTTCCAAGGGGCTTAATTCAAGTTTAGCAACACATGTAGGGGGGATTCAGTATGATAATGGAGAAAGGCTACGACCTCAGAGAAAGTTTAAAAGTATTATGGGCTAATATTAATGCAGCCGCAGTGGGAACGGGTCTGGTAGCTACCCTATTCAGCACTCTTGGGCCCGGTGTAATCGTAATGAATGCCGCCAAACAGGGCGGACTGACAGATGCCCAGGCAGTTTCGTGGTTGTTTGGTATTTATGTTTTCGGTGGCCTTTCGACAATGTTTATGGCTTTGCGGTATCGTATTCCAGTTGTTATTGCTTACAGTATACCTGGGGCTGTGCTTTTGGGCAAAGTACTATCACAATTTACGATAAATGAGGCAGTTGGAGCTTATATGCTTGTCGGCTTGGCAACATTTATTCTTACCGCGACAGGAGCTATTAAAAAGGTTGTTGATCATATACCGGTTCCGATAATGCTTGGCATGGTCGGTGGCGTGTTGTTAAGCTTCGGTGTTAGCATGTTTTCCGCGGCAATTAAAACTCCCTCGATTTATGGCGTCATGCTGGTAGTCTTTTTTGTCACAATGACCTTCCGGCATTTTTCGCAGAAAATACCGCCCATTATGATCGCCATGATTGCCGGCGCCATTTTGTTGACTTCTTTCGGCCTGGTTAAACCGGTAACATTAAATTGGCAATTGGCTAAACCTGTATTTGTCGCCCCCGATATCAGTCTCAAAGCCATACTGAATATCAGTGTTCCCCTGTTTTTCCTGGTTATTGGCGTGCAGAACATCCAAGCGGTTGGCGTGCTTATGGCAGAAGGCTATAAACCGCCGATAAATGCCATGTATTTGGTTCCCAGTATCGGTGCTTTTATTAATGGATTGGTTGGCGCACATCCGGCTGTTACTGCCGGGCCGAGTACAGCAATCTGTTCCAGTTCGGCCGCTGGGGAAAGAAAAGAGATGCGGTTTATCGCGGCGTTCTTTGAGGGAGTATTCTGGTTTACATTTGCGCTTTCCGCCAAAGTGGCTGTTGACGCGGTCAAACTTGTTCCGCCTGAATTTACCGCCGTATTGGCAGGACTTGCAATGTTTGACGTGTTTGGCAGCGTCTTTAAAGGTGCCTTCACCGGCCAGTTCCGGTCGGGTGCTGTTGTAGCCTTTTTCGTCGCTATTACCAATTTGTCGATCTTGAATATTGGCGCTCCTTTTTGGGCCATTATTTTTGGGGTTTTAACTTCGCTGCTGCTGGAGAAAAATGATTTCAAATTTGTTAATGGCACCAACGGAAGTAGCTTAGCAAACGCTAAGGCTTAATCGTTTTATTGTTGTTCGCGAATGCTGCGCAATAATATCAGATATATGGTGTCTTATTAACAATAAAGAGCAGGAAGGCGGGAGCTTCCTGCTCTTTATTAAAATACATCATTAAATACATCATTGGCGTTGACGTGATAGACGTCCCACTCTTGAATATGCTTCGTTTTTAAGCGGGAATATAGGATAAAAATTACCGTAGGAGGCGAATTATGACGCTATTGGAACAAATATTGGCGGTAAACCAATCTTTTGTTCAAAATGTATCAGAAGCGTTTAGACAAACCGCGCCAAAGGTTAGCAAGTTCCCGAAAAAGAGATTAGCCATATTTACTTGCATGGATACGCGGCTTGTTGATTTTTTGGAACCGGCGCTTGGCATCAAACGGCAGGAAGCGGTAGTCATAAAAAATGCCGGAAATTCCATCACGGGCAGCTTTGAGGCTACCATCAGAAGCCTTGTAATAGCCATTTTTGAGCTTGATATTAAAGAAATTATGGTAATAGGCCATGAAGATTGTGGGGTTGCTCACTCAACTTCGCAGGCAATTATTGATAAAATGCTGCGAAGAGGTATATCACATGACGCGATTAAGATGATCAAAGAGGAATTTGAATTATGGCTGGATAATTTCCACCGACCACATGAGAACGTAAAACAAGTAGTTGAAAAAATTAAAAACAACCCGTTGATTCCGGCCGATATTCCTGTTCATGGTTTGATTTTTGAACCGAATACAGGGGAATTATCCATACTGGTTAATGGTTATGACAGCTAAATATAGACCGTGCTCCTAGATGCCGAGTCCTTTAAATTCAAATATGTCCGGATACCTGGCGAAAACAATGCCTGATTGCTTCGGTACAGTGCGGGTCCGGTACGAAAAATGATATGGCGAGGTGGACACAAACATGTGGACACAGCAGTACGACCCGTTTTCTAATCAGGTTCTGTCAATTATTATTGCCAGTTCACCAGTTATTCTTATGTTTCTCCTGCTTGCGGTCTTCAAAGTAAAAGGGTATTTAGCCGGTAGCGTTACCTTGGCCTATACATTTACGGTAGCGCTGCTCTGGGGATTGCCGCCGCAGTTTACTTTTTTCGCTGGCTTATACGGATTTGTTTATGGGTTATACCCGATAATGTACATAATTTTCCAGGCTTTTTTTCTGTATAACTTAGTGGTCGAGAGCGGTCAATTCCTCAAGATGCGGCAAACATTGGAAACGCTTACAGCCGACCGCAGGCTGCAGGTGCTAATAATCGGCTTTTGTTTTACGGCCTTTCTAGATAGTACCGCCGGGTTCGTAGCACCTGTGGCAATTTCTACTGCGATCCTAAAAAGCCTGGGTTTCCCAGCTTTTCAGGCTGCAGGTCTATGCCTAATTGCCAGCGCTGTTCCGGCTGCCTATGGAGCTATCGGCATTCCTGTATTAGTGATGGCTAAAGTGACGGGGTTGCCGGTAGACCAATTAAGCCGCGGGATTGCAAAAATAATTCCTTTCATGTCTTTTTTAATTCCGGGCTGGATGGTTATATTGTTGGTCGGGTGGCGGCGGGCAGTGGAAGTTTTGCCGCATATTCTGGCTTGCGCGCTGCCGTATTCCTTTTGTACATGGCTTGTTGCCACTTATATTGGCCCGGATTTAGCCGGCGTCATCCCCGCTATTGTCAGCCTGTTTACGGTGTTGTTGTCTATTAAGACTCTAACGCCGTGCGACGCGTATAGGTTTGAGTCAGATCCGCCGGTAAACATTAGCGGCACGTTTAAATGGCGGGATTTTATCGGCAGCTGGTATCCATTTATATTGCTGGCACTTATGGTATTGCTCTGGAGAATACCTTACGTATACGAGTTACTTGGCCGGTATAGCGTCGTTTGGTTTATCCAGGGACTACATAACCTGGTAGTCAAGATTCCGCCTGCGGCGTCCCAACCGGCACCGCTTGAGGCAGCGCTGGTATTTGATGTCTTGTCTTCGGTAGGAACGGCAATTTTCGTTGTTACGGCTATCAGCGCCAAACTGCTTGGTATATCAGCAACAACTTACTTTTCCGTATTGAGGCTAACTCTGTTTCAGCTTAAATGGCCGACAATTAATATGGGTTGTGTGTTTGCTCTTGCTTTCATTATTAACTTTAGCGGTATGAGCGCGACATTAGGCTTGGCTTTTGCCTCAACAGGCCCGTTCTACCCTTTTTTCACGCCCATCCTTGCGTTGCTTGGCAGTTTCATCGTCGGGAGCAATACCGCCACGAATGCTATGTTTGGCGCGTTGGAAGTGGTTAGCGCCGAGGCTCTGGGCTTTGACCCTGTTTTAGCTGCCAGTATCCTTAGCTGTGGCACCGTGGCCGGGAAAATGGTAGCGCCCCAGGCGCTGGCGGTAGCGGCCAGTGCCGCTGAGCTATTAGGCAAAGAAGGCGAAATATTTGTTTTTACCATCAAACAGGCGCTGGTATTCGCGATTATACTGGGAATGTTGGCTATAGTCGCAAGTCGTGTATTCGGAAACTAGGTGCTGGCCTAAAAGAAAATATTTAGAGACTGTAGCCAAAGAAAAAACTGTATATAACCAAGCCCGGCCGGGCCTCAGGACAATGGCCGACATCGAGCCGATTACTTGCTGGTAACCGCCTTACGATTACTTAAATCGACAAAAAATCCCCCAGACGGGGGATTTTTTGTCGAAAAAAGGTATTATTGCGGAAATGCGGCATTGGCGCGGCATGGGCGGCTTGTGATAGAATGGAGCAGTACTTATTGCATTTTACGGGGTGGTGAGGCTATGAATGCGTCGGACTTATATTTACTTACACTGATATTGTTCTGTACAGGGATAGTGTCAGCTGTCGTCTTACGCAAACACGAAAAAACTGTCAACAGAGTTGCACATAGTATGGCTGCGCTGGGATGTACCACAGCCGTACTGTGTGCAATTTTTGTTTTCGCGGGCGAGACGGTCGTAATGCCCCTCATTAACTGGTCTTTCTTTGGCATGATCAGCGCCCGCCTGGATCGGCTGGCGGCGTTCTTTTTGCTGGTTGTCGGCCTTGTCGGGGCCATGAGCAGTTTATATGCCGTCGGCTATTGCCGGGAGTATTACGGACGGCGCCTATGGATCATGGCGGCCTGGTACAATGCTTTCTTACTGTCCATTATTCTTGTTTTCACCGTCAGTCATGTCGTCGCGTTTCTGGTCGTCTGGGAGGTAATGACGGCGGTGTCCTTTTTCCTTGTCAACCACGAATGGGAAAAGGAGGTTAACCGCCGTGCCGCATACATTTATCTGGTCATGACCCATATCGGCACAGCCTTTATTATCACGGCGTTTTTGCTGTTGGCCGTTCGCGCCGGCACCTTCGACTTCGCCGGATTGGCGCAGGGGGGGACGAGCGAAACGGTGCGCAATCTCGTCTTTTTGCTGGCGCTGGTTGGTTTTGGTACGAAAGCAGGCATCATGCCGGTTCACATCTGGCTGCCCCTGGCCCATCCCGCTGCGCCCAGTCATGTTTCGGCCCTCATGTCCGGCGTGATGATTAAAACGGCCATTTATGGCCTTAGCCGGTTTCTGCTTGATTTTTTGGGCGCCGGGCCTGACTGGTGGGGCGTCCTGATGCTGGTTTTGGCCGCCGTGTCCGCCGTGCTGGGAGTGCTGTATGCGCTGATGGAAAACGATCTCAAGCGGCTGCTGGCCTATTCGAGTGTGGAAAATGTGGGCATTATTCTGCTGGGGATAGGCGCCGGCCTGTTGTTTGCCGGCAGCGGCCAAACGCTGCTGGCAGGTCTGGCCTGGTCGGCGGCGTTTTATCACCTTCTTAACCATGCCGTGTTTAAATCGCTGCTGTTTCTTGGGGCCGGCGCCGTGGTGCAGCGCACTCATACCAAGGACATTGAGCGGCTGGGCGGCCTGATCCGTCGGATGCCCTATACGGCCGCCCTGTTCCTGGCCGGAGCGGCGGCGATATCGGCCTTGCCGTTTATGAACGGCTTTATTAGTGAATGGCTGACCTTTCAGGCCCTCATCTACTTGCCGTACAGCCTCAGCGGCATTGGCGGCCGGCTGGCCGCGGCGTTGTTCGTGACTGCCCTGGGGCTGACCGGGGCCTTGGCCGCCGCCTGTTTTGTCAAAGCCTTTGGTGTTACTTTCCTGGCCAAGCCGCGCAGCGCCGCCGCCGGGCAGGCAACGGAAGCGCCGGCGGTGATGCTTGTTCCCATGGCTGTGCTGGCTGCCGGCTGCGCCGTGCTTGGCCTCTGGCCCCAGCCGGTTTTGGCGGTGCTGCAAGCAATGCTGGCTGATTATTACGGCGCCTCAGGGGTGGCGTTCCGTTACGCCTGGCCGGGGCTGGCCGTCCCGGTCGGTGTCGCTCAGCCGGTTTTGGCCCTGCCATGGGCAGCTGTCTTGCTGTTGGCCGGCGTTGCGCTGGCGCTGGTGATTTTCCGGTTACGGGGCACGCCGCGGGCGACGGTGGGCGAAACCTGGACCTGCGGCATTGTGCCTACGGCCCGCATGGAATATACGGCTACCGGGTTCTCCAAACCTATCCGCACCGTTTTCGCCGCCATTCTGCAGCCGCGGCGAGAGACGGTGGCGCAGGACGATGGTAGCGCCTATTACGGCCGGCGGCTGGCCTATCGGCTGCACATCCGTTACGTCCTGAATGACCTCTTCTACCGGCCCGTGCATGCCGTTGTGCTAAGCGGGGCGCAGGCGCTTAAAAACATCCAGAGCGGGAGCCTGCAGCTGTATATTGGCTATGTGCTGGCCGTGACAGTGATTATTTTGGTTTGGAGTACGAGCAGGTGGTGAAGATAGTGATCAATATTATTGGCATGGTCGTACTAATGCTTGCCGCCCCGCTGGTGGCAGGCGTCATTAAAACCGTCAAAGCGCGGCTGCAGAACCGCCGCGGCCCTTCGCTGCTGCAGCCGTATTTTGATTTGGCCAAACTGTTCGGTAAAGACAGCGTGTTTTCGTCAACCGTTTCGTGGGTGTTTCGCGGCGCGCCGTTTGTCTATTTTGGTGCGACCGCCGGAGCGGCTGCGCTCTTGCCGGTAGGGGATGGCGCGGTGTCGTTGGCCGACCTGTTTATTCTCGTGTATCTTTTTGCGTTGGGCCGTTTTTTTCTGGCGCTGGCCTCGCTCGACGCTGGCAGTGCTTTTGGCGGTATGGGCGGGTCGCGGGAGATGTATATCGCCGTGCTGGTGGAGCCGGCGCTCCTCCTGGCGCTTCTGACCGTGGTCATGCCGGCCGGCGGGACGGACCTTGCCGGCATGGCCGCCGCGGCCGGCCGTGCGCCCTTGTCCCTGCCGCATGTGCTGGCGGCCCTTGCCTTTTTCTTCGTGGTTATTGCCGAGACGGGACGCATTCCGGTGGATAACCCTGACACGCATCTTGAGCTTACAATGGTGCATGAAGGCATGGTGTTGGAGTATTCAGGCCGCTATTTGGGCCTCATTCATTGGGCGGCAATGGTTAAGCAGCTGATCATGCTGACGCTGTTTGTCACCTATTTTGTGCCGTGGGGATGGGGGCCGGCCGGCTTGACCGGCGGTGCGCTCTGGTTTGCCGGCAAGGTGCTTTTGGCCGCCGTGCTGCTCGGCGTCGTCGAAACCAGCACCAACAAAATGCGGCTGTTTAGGCTGCCCCATTTTTTTGCCATATCCTGCCTGTTATCACTGCTGGCGCTTATAGCTCAATAGGGGGGAGAAGCGTGAATCTGCTGACAATTGCCCTCATGGCGGCCGTATTTGTGCTGACGCGCGTAACAATGCTGCGCACGGCCGTCCACATTCTCGTGTTCCAATCGGTGCTAATCGCCCTCGCCTGCCTGGTCATCGGCGGAGAAACCGGTGAAATGCACTTTTATCTGGCTGCGCTGTTGACGGTGGTCATTAAGGTCGGCATTATTCCTTATTTTCTGTACCGTATTGTCAGCCGGTTGCGGCGTGAACGGGAGGAACGTCCCTTGTGGGGCCCCAATGCGTCTTCCCTGGGCGCGGCGGCTGCCATTGTACTGGCCTACGGCTTTATCAGCCAGGCCCTGCCAGGGGTAGTCAGCCGGGAGACGCTGGCCGCGGCGGCCGCTCTGGTGCTGATCGGGCTGCAGCTCATTATGACCCGGCGGCAGGCTATTCTGCAGATTGTCGGGCTTAACACGATGGAAAACGGCCTGTATCTATTGGGGCTTTCGATGACCAAGGGGCTGCCGCTGATTATCGAGCTCGGCATCTTTTTGGACGTAATGGTGGCCGTCGTGGTGCTGGTCATTCTGACTTATCGCCTGAAGATATCCTTTTTGACTACCGATACGTCGCAACTGCGGAAACTGAAAGGGTGAAACTATGCTGGAGCTTATCTACGCGGCCCTTATCCTGCCGCTTGCTACGGCGGGAGCGACTTTGCCGCTGAAGCGCCCAGGCGCGATTAAGAAGGTCAATCTGGCGGGAAGCCTGCTTACCAGCGGCGCGCTGCTGGCAATTGTCTACTCCGTTTATACGACGGGCCCGCTCTACACCGGCCTGTTTTATGCCGATCACGTGAGCGCCCTGCTTCTAACCGTCATTGCCGTCCTTACCTTTACGGCGACGTTGTTTTCGGCGCCGTATATGGAAAAAGAAATGCGCCACGGCGTTATCCCGGCCGCCGCGTTGCGGCGTTATTACATGCTGCTGAATGCCTTTTCTTTCACAATGGCGGCTGCTTTGTTAGTGGAAAACCTCGGCCTGCTCTGGGTGGCGATCGAGGCAACGACGCTGGTATCGGCGCTGCTGGTAGCGTTTCAGCTAAACCGCTCCGCTCTGGAAGCGGCGTGGAAATACGTCATGGTTTGTACGGTCGGCATCTGTCTGGCCTTGTTCGGTACCATTCTGCTGTATTATGCCCAGGTCAGCGCCGGCGGCAGCGGCCAGGAAGCGTTGAGCTGGCTGGCGTTAAAGCAGGTGGCGGAGCGGCTTGACCCGGCCATGGTTCGCCTGGCTTTTGTCTTTATTTTGATCGGTTATGGTACCAAGGCCGGTTTGGCGCCGATGCATACCTGGCTGCCGGATGCGCACAGTCAGGCGCCTTCACCGGTCAGCGGCCTCTTGTCCGGGGCGCTGCTAAGCTGTGCGTTGTACGCCCTCATGCGCCATGTGGCTATTGTCAAGGCCGTAGCCGGTACTGCTTTCATCCAGCCACTGCTTGTTGGGTTAGGAGTGCTTTCGGTGTTAATTGCCTTGCCGTTTTTGCTGTTGCAGCACGACATCAAGCGGCTCTTTGCGTATTCCAGCGTAGAGCATATGGGTATAGTGACGCTGGCCCTTGGCCTGGGCACGCCGCTGGCCGTCTATGGCGCGCTGCTGCATGTGCTTAATCATGCGGTGGCCAAGTCGGCGCTCTTCTTTCTGGCCGGCGCCATTGTCCAGGAATATCGCACCAAGCATATCCTGCGCATCCGGGGCATGATGACGTTCGCTCCCCGCCTCGGCGCGCTGTTTCTGCTCACTGTCCTGTGCATCACCGGCATGCCGCCGTTTGGCGTCTTTGTCAGTAAATTCACGGTTGCCTGGGCGGCTTTTGCGGGTGGCCAGCCGCTAGTTGGCGCGGTGCTGCTACTATTATTGGCCGGTATTTTTGCCGGGATGACCTATTATTGCTGCCAGATGGTGTTCGGGAGCGGTGCTGGACCGGTGCGGCCTGCTCCGCTGAGCGCGTCGGCCATGATCGCCATTGGGCTGTCCCTGGCCGTTGTCACTCTGACCGGCCTGTCGATGCCGGTCTGGCTGGATGCGGTCCTGACCCAGGCGGCAGCCATTATTGTAGGGGGGTAAGCAGATGCTGACATATCAGGAAATTCAGCCGGGAGCGCTGCGGGATACGGCTGTCGCGCTACTGGCCGGCGGCGCCCAGCTTGCGGCGATGTTCGCCAGTGACGAGCGGCCGCTTAGCGGCAGTTTCGCCATTTACTGCCTCTTTGCCAACCATGCTAGAGGCGAGTTTACGGGGATAAAGGTGCTGCTGGCCGAGGAGCCGTGGGAGTTTCCCTCTTTGGCGCCGGTAACGCCTGCGGCCGCCTGGTATGAACGGGAAATCCACGACCTATTCGGACTGACGCCGGTCGGACACCCAGACCTTAGGCCGCTGGTGTTGCATGAGAACTGGCCGGCCGGTCAGTACCCGTTGCGTAAGGATTTTACTCTGCCTGCGGCTGTTGACGACGCGGGCGGAGAGTTTCCCATTCCCGCCGTGGCCGGCGAAGGTGTCTTTGAAGTGCCGGTCGGACCTATTCATGCCGGCATCATTGAGCCCGGTCATTTTCGGTTCAGCCAGGCCGGTGAAAACATTATCCACTTGGAGGCCAAACTTTTTTATACCCACCGCGGCATCGAAAAAGCGGTGGAAGGTTTACCGGTAGAGGATGCTTTTTATCGGGCCGAACGGATTTGCGGCGCTTGCAGTGTGTCGCACGCCATTGCCTTTTCCCAGGCGGTGGAAACCCTGGCCGGCGTGGAAGTGCCGCCGCGCGCCCAGTACCTCCGGGTGCTGGCGGCTGAACTGGAACGGCTGTACAATCATGTGGGCGACATCGGCAATATCTGCGCCGGCGTCGGTTTTGCCGTAGGGATAAGTCACGGCAGTAGGGTGAAGGAACTAATCATGCGCCTTAACGAAGCGCTGACCGGCAACCGGTTCTTGCGGGGGATGGTGGCGCCGGGGGGCGTTCGTCTGGATATTACTGCCGACCTGGCTGGCGCAATTATTAACGCCCTGCAGGTCATAACTACCGATTTCCAGGAGCTAGTGGACATTCTCCGGGAAAATAGCGCCTTTTTGGACCGGGTAAACACTACCGGCGTGCTGCCTCGCCAGACGGCGCTGGATTTAGCCGTTGTCGGCGTCGCGGCGCGGGCTTCGGGCGTCAATGTCGATATGCGGCGCGATTTTCCCTATGCCTGCTATGGCAAGCTCAATTTTAAAGTCCCGACATATCCCCAGGGCGACGTGGCCGCCCGCATCTGGGTGCGGGCCGATGAAATCCGCCAGACGGCCAGCATCATCCGCCAGGTTTTGGACGGCATGCCGCCGCGGCAGGGAGCGCTAAAGGCCGCCTTGCCGCCATTGCCGCCGTATCATGCCGCGCTGGGCTGGAGCGAGTCCCCCCGGGGAGGCAACCTGCACTGGCTGATGGTCGGGGAAGATAGCCGGATCTACCGTTATTTTGTCCGCTCGGCTTCGTACCCCAACTGGCCGGCGGTCGCCCTAGCCGCGCCGGGGAACATTATTCCGGACTTTCCGTTAATTAATAAAAGCTTTGAACTCTGCTACGCCTGCATTGACCGTTAGGAGGGTAGCCCCATGCTGAATATTTTACGCAAAATTATCTATACCGGCACGGTAACTGAAAACTGGGATGAGGCGCCTGTTCCGGCGAGGTTTCGCGGTGAAGTGGCGGTGGATACGGACCGGTGCGGACGGTGCGGTCACTGTGCCGCCGTTTGTCCAACCGGAGCCATTCGCCTGACGCAAGCGGCTTTAGCGGTGCGGCATGAAGCCTGCATCTTTTGCGGGCGCTGTGTGGATGCCTGCGAACAGGCCGCCCTGCGGCACATGGCAAACGGCAACCTGGCTGTCTTTAGCGCCGCTACCGGCATTGCCGGGGCCGGCCAGGCGCTGCGGGCCAAAATCCGCCGCGTCCTTGGCCGGTCGCTGGCTATCCGCCACGTCGATGTCGGGTCCTGCAACGCCTGTGACTGGGAAATGGTCGCCCTTACAAATCCGCTTTATGACTTGCAGCAATACGGTATAGATTTTGTGGCCTCGCCCCGGCATGCCGACATGTTGATGGTTACCGGCGTGGTGACGCGCAATCTTACGCAGGCGCTCTTAATGACTTACGAGGCGACGCCGGCGCCCAAACTGGTTATGGCGGTAGGCAGCTGCGCCGCCGGCGGGCAGACTTTTGGCCAAAGTTATGCTATCCGCGGCGGTGTCGATGCGCTGGTGCCGGTTGATATTTACGTGCCCGGTTGTCCGCCGCGGCCGCAGGCGCTGCTCCACGGTTTGCTGCTGGCCTTGGACCGGCTGTAAGGCAAAAAAATTTATGACGACTCTTTTGAACCGCAGAGCACGCGGAAAGTGAGATATTCATCGCGCCAGAGATGATTATCTCTCCGTGAACTCTGTGGTTTTTTGTTAATATTGAACATATTTAACATATTTTTAGATGCCGTTTTTCCTCAAGGATAAAAGTATTTTTCCAACTTTTGGTGAATATATTTTGATATACAACTTTAGCCGCACCCATGACAAAACCAGCATAGCGGGAGGCGAATTATGACGTTACTGGAACAAATATTGGCGGTAAACCAATCTTTTGTTCAAAACGTATCGGAAGAATTTAAACAAACGGCGCCCAAGGTTGGCAAGTTTCCGAAAAAGAAATTGGCCATATTTACCTGCATGGATACGCGGCTTGTTGATTTTTTAGAACCGGCGCTTGGCATCAAAAGGGAGGAAGCGGTAGTTATCAAAAACGCCGGCAATTCTATTACCGGCAGCTTTGAGGCTACAATCAGAAGCCTTGTAATCGCCATCTTTGAACTTGATATTAAGGAGATCATGGTAATAGGCCATGAAGATTGCGGTGTTGCTCATTCTACTTCGCAGGCAATTATCGAAAAAATGTTGCGCAGGGGCATATCACATGACGCAATTAAGATGGTGAAGGAGGATTTCGAGCTATGGCTGGATAATTTCCACCGCCCCCACGAGAACGTAAAGCAAGTAGTTGAAAGAATAAAAAACAACCCGTTGATTCCGCCCGATATTCCTGTGCATGGCCTGCTTTTTGAGCCGAATACCGGGGAATTATCCGTACTGGTCAATGGCTATGAGCGCTGAACTGAAAATGTTGCGGTCTTTTAGCCGCAGAGGACGCGAAGGGCGCGATATTCATCGTGCCAGGGATAATTATCTCTCTGTTCCTCTGTGGTTTATTGTTGTCACAAGGGTGGTTATTGCATGGGGACTTTTTTTTAGGTTGACCCCACAAAGCAGGAATTAATCTTTTTGCATATAAATACATAAATAATGAATGCTTTATCAGGCTGTCACGAGAGGGGATAGACAAAATGAAAATCAAACGGGTGGATGTGACGATAAGTACGAACAAAATGCAAGAATCGAAGGAGTTTTACCAAAAATATTTTAATTTCAAGCTGGTTTACGAATCGCCATGGTATATTGAGCTGGTATCGCCCCAGATGCCAACTACCGGGATCAGTTTTACCCTGCCGCAGCGGGAAGCAGGCGAGTTTTTTAGCGGCAAGGGGATTATTATTTCTTATGAAGTGGATGATGTCGATGCCGAGTATCGCCGGTTGAAAGACGCAGGGCTGGACATTCGCCAGGAAGTGCAGGATAAGCCGTGGGGCGAGCGCAGTTTTGTCGTCGACGACCCGAACGGGGTGCATCTGTATATTTATCAGACGATTGAGCCGACGCCGGAGTACAAGGCGTTGTATGAGGCATTTAAGACGGAATAACCGTGCTAAGTCTTGCCGCTGCGATTCAATTTAATATCGACAGCACTTTCAGGACAATAATCGGTAAGCATAACGCGCTTCTATTGTAATTGCTGGTGCCCTATGCTATAATAGGCGTGACAATTGGATAAGACAGTTCGCAACCCCATCCTGTCTATAAACAAAACTAGGGACTGGCTGCAATGGTGTAATGCAGCATGTTTAGGGGCGTAAGCCCTTTTTTTGTTGCCCTAATATCCGCAAGGGAAAAATAAGTAAGCCTTAATAAAAGGAGGTAATTTTATGGCGGGAAGAAATGAACGCGAACTAAGCGGCGTGACGCTGCTTGGCAGTCAGGAGACGACGTACAAATACCAGTATGACCCTTCCATTCTTGAAGCGTTCGTAAATAAGCATCCCGAAAATGATTATTTTGTTAAGTTCAACTGTCCGGAATTTACCAGTATCTGCCCCAAGACGGGTCAGCCCGATTTCGCCACTATTTACATTTCCTATGTGCCGGACAAACTGCTGGTGGAAAGCAAATCGTTAAAACTCTACCTGATGAGCTTTCGCAATCATGGCGATTTCCACGAGGACTGCGTCAATATTATTATGAAAGACCTGATCCGCCTGCTTGATCCCAAGTACATCGAGGTGTGGGGCAAGTTCACGCCCCGCGGTGGCATCTCCATCGATCCGTACTGCAACTATGGCAAGCCGGGCACCAAATGGGAGCAGGTGGCGGAAAAACGCCTGTTTTACCATGATATGTATCCGGAAAAAGTGGACAACCGTTGATATGATAAAAAACCAAAAAGGCCCCTTCGGCTTAGCCGGAGGGGCCTCGGCATGTGTGCGCTCATAATATTTTCATGCGGCGCAGCCGGTCGTGGACTTTCTCAAACAGCAGGCCCACGCCAAACCAGACGGGGGCGTAGTCCAGGCGGATAAGCCCGTCTATCTGCCAGCGGGCATGGGAATAGTCCCAGGGGCTGACGCCGGTCAGGAAGCGGAGCAGCCAGCCGCTGGCGTATTCCACGGCGAAGAACAGCACCATCCATACCAGGCCGCGCAAAGTAATTGGCCAGGCGCGGATGCGGTCATGGACCGGTTCAAACAGCACCGCCAGCCCATAGATGGGAAACATCCACAGATAGGTTTTGGCCGTTAGGCGGACATCGCCGGACAGGAGCGAGCCCAGTCCGGTCCACAAAACTTCCAGGCACCACCCCAGGGCGCCGTACACGAAAAACCTGTACATGGCCCTAGTGTGTGCCGGAAAGAGGCGCGCTATGTTATGCTGCCTTCTGGCAATTTTAAGCAACGATCACGCTGCCCGACCACTTACCGCATTTATCGCCCCAAATGGCGATGGTCTGTTTGTTCATCATTACCTTCACGACTTCGCACATATTGGCGCAGCCGTTGCAGATGAAACTGGTAGGGGCAAACTCCACTTTCAGGGCGGCTGCGCCCCGGTAGGCCGTGGGCCGGCCGGTGGCGGCAATATGCTCGCGGGCCAGGATGGCGGCGCCGATGGCGCCCATTACGTTGTAATATTTCGGAATAATGATGGGGTGGCCCATTTCCTGCTCGAAGGCGGCGACAATGCCCTTGTTGGCGGCCACGCCGCCCTGAAAGACGTAGGGTGGCTCAAGGTCGCGGCCGCGCCCCAGATTGTTGATGTAATTGCGGACCAGAGCTTCACACAGGCCGCGGACAATCTCCGACTTGGAAAAGCCGTACTGCTGCTTGGCAATCATGTCCGATTCGGCGAAAACGGTGCAACGGCCGGCGATGCGCACGCTTTTGGTTGCTCTTAGCGCCAGGTCGCCGAACTCGCTGATGGGGATCTTCAGCCGCTCGGCCTGGTGGTCGAGGAAGGAACCGGTACCGGCGGCGCAGATAGTGTTCATGGCAAAATCAACTACCATCTGGTTGCGGATAATAATAATTTTTGAGTCTTGTCCGCCGATTTCAAAAATGGTGCGCACCTCAGGATGGTAGGTTACGGTGGCCGTAGCATGGGCGGTTATTTCGTTTTTGACAATATCGGCGCCCAGCAGGAGGCCGGCGAGCTGACGGCCGCTGCCGGTAGTGCCGACGCCGCCGATACGATAGTCGCCGGCTGATTTCATCATTAGCGACAACGCTTCTTTGAGCGATAGCAGCGGCTGGCCTTCGGTACGGGTATAAGACGAGTATACTACTTCATTGTCGGCATCTATCAGTACCACATTAATGCTGACAGAGCCGACGTCAACGCCGAGAAATACCTCTTTGCTCACCATATTCCCTCCCTAGGATGGTTTTGCGCTGCCGGCACGCAGTTTTTTGGTATTACGAACCAGGTCAATAAAGGCTTCAATGCGCGTATGGTTATTAGCCAGGCCGCGCTGTTCATCCAGGGCGATGGACAGGATGGGGATGCCCAGGTCTTTGGAAACGCGGGGGATGATGCTCTGCGTTACCAATTCCGGCAGGCAGGCGAAGGGCATGAGATGAATAATGCCATCGGCACCCTGTTCCCGGAAAGCGATCATGTGGGCGATGTTTTCCTTGTCGTGGCCGCCGAGACCAATTTTGAGGTATGGCGTGGCCCGGTCGAGAATGGAGTAGACGTAAGAAGTTCTCCACGGAATGAAATGCAGCTTATGGTCCAGCCAGTGGGATACATACTGTGAGTTAAGCACCTCCACGCCCAGCGCGGCGAGAAACTCCTCGAGTTCCATATTGGCATGGCCTTCCATGGCCACATAGATTTCACCGACGATACCGATGCGTACTGTCCGGGCGGGGTCGGCGGCTACGCGGGGCACGGCGGCGATCCAATCGCCGGCCGCCCGTTCCAGCTCGGCCACTTCCCGGCGGGATGAGCAGTGGTAAAACTTTTCCTGAATTTCGTCCCACAAGCGGGCAAAGGCGCCGCGCTGCTGCTCATAGGGGCGCAGCAGCCGGATGCGGGCCTGCAGCCGGTCGAGGGCGGCAATTATGGCATAGCAGAGACGGATGGCCTTGATTAGGTATGCCCAGGAATAACTGCCCTTAAGTTCGCTGAGTTGGGCGAGAAAGGCCCGGGGATGGAGTTTGAAGGAATCAAAAACATAGAAGGGGACGTTCCAGCCTAAACTTTTGAGGATGCGCCGGTGAACTTCGGCGTAGAAACCGGCGCGGCAGGAACCGTCGCCGCCGGTCGTTACCACGCCCTCGGCGCCCCGCTCCATCGCCTCAATATAAGTGCCCATGACGCATTTAAAGGGGAAACAGAGAAACTCAGGGCTGTACTTTGTCCCTAAGTCAAAGGTGCGCTGAGTGGGTTTTAGCGGCATAACGACTTCGTGGCCGAACATTTCCAGCAGCTTTTTATAGACCAGGATTGGCCCCATATAGGGAAAGGTCAGCTTCATGGCGGCTACCTCGCTTGGCGGATAAGCATTTTTTTGCGGCGGAGCATATCGACAAAAGCCTCGATCCGCGTGTTCAAGTGGGCCTCTCCGCTATGCTCGTCAACCCGAATGGTCATGAAGGCCTTTTCTTTCTCCAGCGCGATGAGGTCCAGCATTTTTCCGAGCATAGAATCGGGCCCGCAGCCGAAGGCGGTGATATGGATGACGCCGTCAATGCGCGGGTCATCGAAAAAGTCATAGCCTGTGCCAAGCAGCTTGTTGGTGAACGTCCACGGCATGGTCTTGCGCAATGGGCGCAGGTTTTCGGTAACGGTATAATCGTCCAGCATTTCAAAGGTGACGACATTGGCGCCGGCGGCGCGCAATTTACCGATGATATCCATGCCGATGAACTTGTCATAAATATTGTACACATAGCCTAAAAGGCCAATGGTGAGCGGGCGGGACGGCGGCGGGGACGCGCTTGCCGGTCCGCTCTCCAGGCGGGCCAGGGCTTCTTCGATTGTGCAGCCCTGCAGATGGTAGCGGCGAAAGACTGTCCATTTGCTTATCGCCGCAGCCAGCGCTTTTTTGACCACGCCGGAGCTTACGCCAAGGGGACGGGCGAAAGCGGCATAGTCGCCAAAGTCTTCGATCGTTTCCCGGCGGCAGCAGATATCGGGGGCAAGCATGCGCTCCGCTAGTTCCGGCAGGATATGCCGCATCATGTCGGGCAGGCCCAAAAATTTAGGACAGAAGAATTTATGTTTTTCCACCGAAACCATGCGGGGGATGAATATGTAATCCACACCGGTATTTAGCAGGCTTGCCACATGGCCGCAGAAGATTTTCAGCGGCAGGCAGATTTCCGCAACCGAGTACTTTACGCCGAGGTCGACGATTTCCTTGGTGGTCGGTCCCGATAATACCGCTTCGCAGCCCAGGTTGGTAAACAGGTTTTGCCACAGGGGATTGTAATAGTAATAAAGGAGGGCGCGTGGCAGTCCGATTTTCATGGCATACCTCGGTGAGCATCGCCGGACTTGTTTCTTCCGTAGCCGGCATGCCGAATTAAAGGCAGGATGGAAAAATCATTCTGTAAAAACTTATGTTTTCCGTCCGGGGATTCATTCCTCCTTTCTATTTGTGTTTTTTTTGACATTTCCGACATAAATCCTGCTGTAGTGATGTAAGGCCGGTGCAAAGTACCGGTTAGTGGTTGCCGCGGTATCGTGACTATAGGGCGGCAGGGGACAATTCGCTTTATAAAATAGAAAGGTTATGATAATGGAAAGGTTACGCTGCAGGAGAGACAAGCCTGCCTGGCGAACAATTGCAAAAAGGTTTCTGCTGGTAACAGTTAGGCGAAAAGCTAAAGGAGGACAGGCGCATGGAATATCGCATTTTGGGCAAAACAGGGCTGAAAGTGTCGGAGGTTGGGTTTGGCGGTATTCCCATTCTCCGACTGAGTACCGATGAAGCGGTGCGGGTGCTGCGGCATGCTTATAACCGGGGTGTTAATTTTTACGACACGGCCAACGCGTATAAAGACAGTGAAGAAAAAATCGGCAAGGCATTTCGGGGTATGCGTGACAAGGTCATCTTTGCCACCAAGACCCAAAAGCGGGATGCCGCCGGCGCCGCCGAGCATCTCGACAACAGCCTGCGCATGCTCCAGACCGACTATATCGACATTTATCAGCTCCATCAGGTGTCGCAGGAAAAAGATTGGCAGGCCATCACCGCTCCCGGTGGCGCGCTGGAAACCATTGTCAGGGCGAAGGAACAAGGAAAAGTCCGCCATATCGGGGTTACCTCGCATAACCTGGCGATGGCGGTTAAGTTGGTTAAGACCGGGCTGTTTGAAACTGTCCAGTTTCCGTTTAATTTTATTGAAACGGCCGCGGCGGAAGAGCTGTTCCCGGTGGCACGCCAGCTCAATCTCGGCATTATTGCCATGAAGCCCTTTGCCGGCGGCGTGATCGACAACGCGCGCATTGCGTTTAAGTTTTTGCGCCAGTACCCTGATGTTGTGCCAATCCCCGGGTTTGAAACCGTCGCAGGAGTGGATGAGATTTTAGGCTTTTATGAAACGCCAAATCAGGTAGATTCTGACGATCTGGCGCTGATGGAGCGTTATCGGGACGAACTGGGACGGCAGTTCTGCCGGCGCTGCGAGTACTGTCAGCCGTGCCCGCACGGCGTAATGATCACCATGGCGATGGGCTATCGCGTGGTCGCCCACCGCATGTCGCCGGCGGTAGCTGTGGGCAATCTGAAAAAGGTCATGGCCACGGTGCCGCAGTGCGTCGAGTGCGGCGTGTGTATGACGCGCTGCCCCTATAATCTGCCCATCCCTGAAATCCTGAAAAAGCACTATGCCATGTATGAACAGCACCGGGCTGAGCTCGGCAAGTAATGCGCCGCCTAAAAAGGCAAGTATGTTTGCATCCAGGCTCTTGGTGTACGCAGTTAAGTGCTGATTGACGAAGACCCCCGCAAGCGGATGCGTGCGGGGGTTTGTGACGCGGCTAAGTATGATTGGCCGGGACAGGCGTGCACGCTAAGAAGGCCGGTAATTTTTCGCGCGAGGGACAAAAATGAGAACAGATCTCCATATTCACACCACTTTTTCGGACGGGTCATGGACGCCGGAGCAGGTTGTGGCCAAGGTGGCCGCTGCCGACATTGGTCTTTTTGCCGTTACCGACCATGATACCGTGGACGGCTTGGCGGCCGCCCGGGCCGCGGCCACGGCGGCAGGCATCGCCTTTCTTCCCGGGGTCGAAGTGTCGGCGACGGTGAACGGCAAGTCAGTCCACATTCTCGGCTACGGCATCGACCCTGAACATCGGGAACTTAGGCGGCTATTGGCTAGCAATACGGCGCTTTTGGAAGAGGCCGACCATGACAGCATCCGCAAACTCATTGCCGATGGCCTGGCCATCGACTATGACGAATACTGTGCCTACCGTCACGATCCGGCCCGCGGCGGCTGGAAGTCGCTCAGCTTTCTCATCGACAAAGGCTTTTGCCGGGATGTGAGTGATTTTTTTGCCAATCTGTTCACCGAAAAACGGGGGATTCGCTTTCCTGAGTTTCCGCCGCCGGCCGAGGTCATTGCCGTCATCAAAGCGGCAGGCGGCATACCGGTCCTGGCCCATCCGGGCAGCGATTTTCACGGGACATCCCTGGAAGAAACGCTCGATGCCTTCGGCCGGGAGGCCATTGAAGGCGTGGAATGCTTCCATTCCAGCCATGATGCCGTTACCACCCGCCGAGCGTTGGCCTGGTGCCGCCGCCACGGCATGATTGTGACCGGCGGCTCGGATTGTCATGGCGATTTTATCCCGCATCGCCGCCTGGGCGAGCCGGTGGTGACGACCGAAGACTTGTGGCTGGGGCCGCTGGCGGAAAAGGTAGGCTGAGCGGTGAAAATTTTTTTGTTCAGCCTATTGCATAGCGGGGAAGATGGCTTTAAAATATAGTCTCAGTTAGCAATTTTCGTAGGCGGGAGAGGATGATGAAGAAAATGAGAAAGGGGATTTCCGTTATCGGCGTGCCGATGTGGCTGGGCCAGACGCGGTTTGGCGCCAACCTGGGGCCTGATGCCATTCGTGCGGCCGGTTTGGTGACGCGGCTGAAGGGGCTGGCGTACCGCGTCAGCGACGAAGGCAATATCGCGGTCGGTACGAAAGCGCCCTACAAGCGTCAGGATAAAACGCTGAAAAATTTGCAGCCAATCGTCGCGGCGAGTGAAAAAGTAGCGGCCAAGGTATCACGCACGGTGGCCGCCGGACGGTTTCCGCTCATCCTCGGCGGCGACCACAGCATCGCCATCGGCACGCTTGCCGGCATCTCCCGCCATTACGCCAACTTGGGCGTAATTTGGTATGACGCTCATGGCGACCTGAATACTCCGGAAACTACTCCCAGCGGCAACATCCACGGCATGCCGCTGGCTGCCAGCATGGGCCTGGGCCATCCGGCCTTAACCGGGATTGGCGGTTATGTAGGCAAAGTGAAAGCGGAAAATCTCGTGATGATTGGCATCCGGGATTTAGACCCCGGCGAGCGCCTGCTTATTGCCGAACGGAAAATCCGGGTATATACCGCCGATGACGTCAGCCGCTTAGGTATTGCGCAAGTAATAGCCGAAACGGTTGATTATCTGTCGGCCCGGTGCGATGGCGTTCATCTCAGTTTTGACCTTGACGGCATTGATCCCCTCGAAGTGCCTGGGGTAGGAACGCCGGTGGCGGGGGGTATCAGCTATAGCGACAGCCTTGCCGCGCTTGCCCTGCTGCACCGATCGGGCATCATAACGTCGGCCGAGTTGGTTGAAGTCAATCCGCTGCTTGACCGGGAAGACCGCACCGTGAGCGCCGCTTTGGCCCTGGCCGGTGCGCTCTTCGGCGAGGTGGCCGACAGTGAAGGGATTTGCCAGCCGGCAGCGGCAACACCGTCAGTTACCGCCTCAGCGGCCAAGCGATAATATGGTTATGTAGCAAATGGGGAAACCTGGAAATGCGGGTTTCCCTTTTTGGCTATATTGGGAAGACAAATAGTGAGAGCGTGTAAAATTTTTCGGATTTTCCTTTATAATAGGAGTATGGCTGTAATTTGACATTAGGGGTGATGGCATGCGGGAGTTTGAAATCAATACGCCGGCCGAAGGTTTTATTGATATAACCGGTTTGGTTGCCGCCGCGGTTGAAGCCGCGGCGGTGCGGCAGGGGCTCTGTCAGGTTTATGTGCCCCATACTACCGCGGCGGTTACAATTAACGAAAACGCTGACCCTGACGTCGTCCGCGACATGCTGGCGGCGCTGGCGGAAATGGTGTCGCGCTTGCCTTACCGCCATGGGGAGGGCAATTCGCCGGCTCATGTTAAGAGCTCGCTTTTGGGGTGCTCCGTGACGGTGCCGATCGTGGAGGGCAGGCTGTGGCTGGGTACCTGGCAGGGTATTTATTTTTGCGAGTTCGACGGCCCGCGCCGCCGTAAATTTGTTGTCAATATTGTGGGTGCCTAGCATGTTTGTCGCCGTGTGCATCATCGACCTTTTTCTGCCGGGCGCCGGGTCATTGAAAGGCAAACGCCAAATCCTCAAAAGTATCATGGACCGCATCAAGGCCCGTACCAATGCGTCGGTGGCCGAGACCGACGCCCAGGAGCTTTGGCAACGCGCCGTCATCGCCGTGGCCATGGTAAGCGGCGACAAGGCGCTGCTGGAGCGGCAAATCGGCATTATCCGGCGGATCGTCGAAGACAACGCCGAAGTGGAACAAGTGGACTTTACCGTGGAATATCGATAACCGGGAGGGCAACATGGGCGATAAGAAGCTGGTCTATGCCGAAATGATACTCTTGCTGGTGGCGTTTTTCTGGGGGATAAATCCGCCAATCATGAAGGTAGGGCTGGCCTATCTCCCGCCGCTTCCTTACAATGCCTTGCGGATGCTTATCGCCATGGCCGTCGCCTGGGTGGCGCTGGTATGGTCGAAGAGCTACCGCCCCTTTGGCCGGGCTGACTTTAGACAAGTCTTTTTGCTGAGTCTTTTTGGTTTTTTTGTTTTTCAACTGTTCTTTACCCTTGGCGTTGAGCGCACCACCGCCGGTAATGCGTCGCTGCTGCTCGGCCTGCTGCCGGTAAGCGTGGCGATCATAAACAAGGTGTGCAAAATCGAGGAGATTACTTTGCCGGTTACCTTGGGCATTCTCCTCTCGCTGGGGGGAGTTGTTCTCATTGTCGTTGGGTCGGGCAAAGAACTCAGCCTGGCCAGCGCCCATGTTACCGGTGCCCTCTTTCTGCTGGGCGCTCAGACCGGCTATGGCTACTATACCGTTTTTTCCAGGGGGCTGCTCACCAGATATTCTACTTACCAAATCACCGCCTATATCATTACCATTACGACGGTGTTGTTTCTGCTCGTTTCGCTGCCCGCCATGGCGGCGGTCGACTGGCGGGCCGTGCCGGCCGCCGGCTACTGCAGCGCCATTTATTCAGGGGTTTTTGCCTTGACGGTCGGCAATTTTCTGTGGATTTGGGGCGTGGGCAAACTGGGCAGCCCCAAAGCGGCGCTCTATAATAATCTGTCGCCGGTTTTCGCCATTACGACAGGCTATCTGTTTTTGCACGAAGCCTTCGGCTGGCTGCAATTCGCCGGCGCGGTGGCGATTACGGCCGGTCTGTATATTACCCGGACCAAGGGGGCATTCCTCCGGCGAAGCATGCGGCGCGGGCGGGAGAAGGAAACAATTAACAGGTGACAGCGGGGAAAAACCGGACATACTAGGGCGTAACAACCGAAATTCGGGGTGACGTCATTGGTCCGGATTTTCTTATATGTTGCCGCCGTCATCGGCCTTTATCTGGTGGTGCTGCCGCCCGTGCCGGTAGTGGCCGACGTGCCGCCCTTTCCATCCCAGGTAGAAATGGTAGCCAAGCCAGGCGTTTCGAAGTTCGAACTGCAAATTGCCCGCCGGGCGGTGAGTTTTACCGCCCGGTTTATGGACGAACGGTGCCAGCTGGCGCTGAACCATCCCGTCAAGGTCGTGCTTACGGCCGACCAGGCCAGCTACTTTGCCGTCTTGAGGGACGAGGAGCAACTCGACGGGGATATCATCCGGTCGCAACTTGCCCGTTCGACCGGTACGACGGTTAATGACCATGTCATTATCAATGCCGGCGCCGTCGAATATTATCGTGATATGGTGTTCATCACCGCTCATGAAATGGTTCATCAGTACCAGCCGGCGGACGCCGCCCAAGCCGGCCTCTGCTGGCTGACCGAGGGAACGGCCGACGTGGTGGCCGCCAATGTCGTTGCTGCCGACAGCGGCAAGACGGCGGTCGTCGACGAATATCGCCGCAATTGGCTGAAAGTGGTTAAAAGTGACGGCCACCGCCCCGGGCTGGAGATGCTTGACGCCAAGGCCGACTGGCTGGCGGCGGTGCGGCGTGATGCTCCTGTCGCCTACCGGACGGCGGCGCTGGCCGTCTTATACCTTACCGATAGGAATGGGTATGGCGCATTGGCCGCCTATTGGCAGCTGCGGGCCGGCGGCAAGCCGCCCGAGCCCGCCTTTCAGCAGGCTTTCGGTCTTTCTTCCGCCCAATTTGCGGCCCAGTTTGCCGCCTGGCTGGCCCAGCAGGACAGCAAAAGATAAAAAGGCGGATAATAGTCCAGGGCTTTATATTATGGCAGAAAATATATTTGACGTCTTGCGTTCACTATGTTATAGTAAAACGAGTTCAGTTTGCCGCCACAGGCATTTGCCTTCGCACTCCAGTCCTTTCTCTGCACTGCATTGGTAATTTTGTGGCTAATTCTGAGATCAGTAATTGCCAATACAGTTTAGGAGGAGGCAACAATGATGAGTGTTGAAAAACAGGTGAGAAAGCTGTGCAAGCAGCTCATTCGCCTTGGTTATTATCCGTTCCAGATTCGCAGCATGGTGCAGGAGGCCATCGGCACCGTTATCATGGATGACATGGATGAACAACAGCAAAAGCGACTGGTGAACGTACTGCAAAAGTATGTGGAACTGGGTAATGACTTTCTGTTAAGCTATAGCAAATAAAAAATCCCTTCTGCTTTGGGCAGAAGGGATTTTTTATTTGCTACCCGTTGCGTATTTTGCGTCCTTGACAGTTTCAACATTTCTTTAAATTTATGATGGAAATATTTTATTAATAATGATATAATGAAGGAAAAGTTTCATAACACGAGGAGGGAGTAAAATGGATAACGTTTTTTATCGCAATTTGACCAAAACATATCTGGAAGTCGACCATGGCGAAGGCATTTACCTCTACGACAAGGACGGCAACCGTTACATGGATGCCTGCTCAGGCGCGGCGGTGTCTAACCTCGGCCATGCCCATCCCCGCGTGATCAGGGCTATGACCGAGCAAGCCCAAAAGGTGGCTTTTAGCCATTTATCACGCTGGACTTCCGGGCCGATCAAGGAGCTGGCTGACCTCGTAGCCAGCCTTGCCCCTGGTTCGCTCAACAAGCTCTATTTAGTTTCCGGCGGTTCGGAGGCCACTGAGGCCGCGCTTAAGATGGCCCGCCAGTATTATCTCGAACGGGACGGCAAAACGGGGAAGTACCGGGTGATTTCCCGCTGGAAGAGTTTCCACGGCAACACGATCGGGGCCTTGTCCATGACCGGTGACAAACGCCGCAAGAAATATGCGCCGCTGTTGTTGAACTTTCCCCATGTCGCTCCGGCTTACTGCTACCGCTGTCCTTTCGGCAAAGAACAGGAGACTTGCGCCGTGGAGTGTGCTCTGGATCTCGAACGCGTCATCAAGCTGGAAGGGGCCGACACCATTGCCGCCTTCATCGCCGAGCCGGTAGGCGGAGCGGCCTGCGGCGCCATTGTTCCCCATAAGGACTATTTTAAAATCGTCCGCGAAATCTGCGACCACTACGACATCCTGCTGATCGCCGACGAAGTTATGACCGGGTTCGGGCGGACCGGGGCAATGTTCGCCATCGAAGATTACGGCGTCGTACCCGATATGATCTGTGCGGCCAAAGGTATGAGCGCCGGCTATTCGCCCCTCGGTGCCGTCATTGTCAAAGACGAAATTTACGAGACCTTCAAACAGGGTTCGGGCATTTTCGTTCACGGGCACACTTACGGTGGCAACCCCCTCTCGGCGGCAGTGGCCGTAGCGGTCATCAGGACTTTAATCGAAGATAATCTTGTCGAAAACTCTCGTGTTATTGGTAGTTATCTTCTGGAGCAACTGCGGGAAAAATTGCAGCCCTTCTGGTTTGTCGGCGATGTCCGCGGCAAAGGCCTGATGCAGGGCGTAGAAATCGTCAAAAACAAAGCGACGAAAGAACCGTTCCCTGCTGCTTTGGGGCTGGCCGAAAAATTAACGGTGACGCTGATGAAACATGGCGTTGTGGTTTATCCCGGCAGCGGCAATGCCGACGGGGAAAACGGTGATCAGTTCCTTCTGGCGCCGCCGCTCATCATCACCAAAGAACAGGCCGACGAATTGGTTAATGCCATGGTGGCCGGCTTTGCCGAATTTGACAAGTCAATTTCCCAGTACAAATAAGGGGGGAGCCGACATGGAAAAGCTAATTATTACCGTTGCGCCTACCGGCAATGTGCCAACAAAAGCAATGACGCCTTTCGTTCCGGTCACGCCGGAGGAAATCGCCGAGGACATTGCGGCTTGCTATGAAAAAGGAGCGGCCGTGGCGCATATTCATGCCCGCAACGAAGAGGGCAGACCCACGCACGAAATCAAGTTTTTTGCCGAAATTCTCCGCCGTCTGGACGAAAAGGGCTGTCCCATTATCCGGCAAATTTCCACGGGGGCCCGGGCCGGCAAAACCGCCCAGGACCGGGCCGAAGCCCTGGCGCTTAATCCGGCATCCGCGAGCCTTGCGACAGGTTCGTCCAATTTTCCCGCATCGGCCAATGTTAATGATCCCGCGCTGATTGAGTATCTGGCGAAAATCATGCTGGAGCGAAATATCAAGCCGGAACTGGAAATATTTGATACCGCCATGATTAATAATGCCGTCCAGCTGCACAAGGCCGGTCTTCTTAAGGAACCGCTGCTGTTTAATCTGGTGCTGGGGGTAAAGGGGTCGCTGCCGGCTACGCCGAAAAACCTCTTTTTCCTGGTGGAAAGCCTGCCGCCCAATTCCGTCTGGAGCGTGTCGGTGGTTGGTCCGCAGCATGTGCCGCTTTCCATGATCGCCATGGCTTTAGGCGGCCATGTCCGCGTCGGGGTTGAGGACAATATTTATTACAGCAAAGGCGTACTGGCTACCAATGTCACCCTTGTCGAGCGGATTGTGAATATTGCTCGGGCAATGGGTAGGGAAATCGCCACGCCGGACGATGTAAAGCGAATATGGGGAGTGAATTAAGATCAAAGCAGCCCAGGAGTCATCCTGGGCTGCTTTAGTCATTCGGAGTGGTATACCCGGTAGCTTTCCCATACTGCTTCCATTTGGCGCAGTATGTCCGCCGTCTTGGCGCTGTCGCGGGCGCCTACGGCCAGAATTAAGGCGTTAATGAGGCTGAGCGGCGCGGCAAAAGAATCGACGAATGAGATTTGCTGGCTGCGGGCGGTCAGGACATGATGGCTATACGGCGCCAGCGGCGAAGTAAGCGAATCCGTTATGGCAAGGACCCGTGCCCCGTTTTCCCGGGCATATTTTATGCCTTCGACGGTCTGTCTGGTATAGCGGGGAAACGAAATGCCGATCACCAAATCCCCCGGGCCGGCCGGCCTGATCTCCTCGAAAAATGTTCCCACGCCGTGGATGAGGCGGCTGTTTTGTAAAAGGAGCTGGAGGTAAAAATGGAGGAAATAGCCTAACGCTGTGGCGCTGCGCAAACTTATGATATAAATATTGCGGGCCAGGATGATTTCGTTGACGGCTTTTTCAAAGTCGGCGCCGGTAATTTCCTCCATGGTTAATTGAATATTGCTGATGTCGGCGCTTAATGCTTTGTGCGGCAGATTGGTTTGTCCGTCCAGCAACGCCAGCCGCAGCCGCTCCACGGTCGTAATTTTAGTTTTAACCATGTCCTGCAAAGCCTGTTGGAGTTCGGGGTACCCTTTGTAGTTTAGCGCCATGGCGAAACGGATGACGGTTGCTTCACTAACGCCAAGGGTTTGGCCGAGCTCTTTGGCGGTGAGAAAAACGGCCTTGTCGTAGTGGTCCAGGAGATATTCGGCAATTTTTTTATGACTGGCGCTCATGCCGGGGTAATGCGCCTGTATGTTTTGGACCAGGGAAGGTTTCATACGTTATTCACCTCAGACAAGCGTCTATTGTTATCATTATACCGGATGCGAGAAAAACAATGAACAACATCCTGATTTAAGGACCTTTTTCTAAAGATAATCTAAAAAAACGTAGCGATAATACAGTCATAGCCCCCACAAAAATACCAAATAAACGAAAGGGTGTTAAGTTATGAACAAAACCAAGAAGTGGCTGCTGGCGGTTAGTATTGCCACCATGTTTGCGGCGAACGGCGTAGTTATGGCCGCGACGACTGCCGAGCAGCAAGGCGCTCCCGATGACGCACGGCCTGCTTCGATGGGCAAAGGCCATTTTGCGCACAAAGGCGGCATGAGACATTTCAAGGGAGATAATACTGCGCTGCTTGAATTGTTGAAAATAGACGCCGCGACCTTTAAGAGCGAGATACAAGCCGGTAAATCTTTGGTTGCTATCGCCAGGGAGCACGGCGTATCTGAGCAAGCGCTGAAAGACTTTTTGGTCAACCAAATGAGCCAACGCCTGGACGAAGCGGTCAAGACAGGCCGGATTGATGCGGCCAAAGCGGAGAAAATGAAAGCCGGAATTGAGGAGCGCGTAGCGGATATGATAAACGGTAAAGGACCGCGGCATGCTGGCCGCGCCCCCATGCGCGGACACGGCATATTTGGGGATGCCAAGCTGCTGGCCCTACTAAAGATTGACGCGGCAACGCTGAAAAACGAGCTGGGCGCCGGCAAGACTTTGGTTGCGATTGCCCAGGAACATGGCGTTTCCGAACAGGCGCTTAAAGATTTTATGGTAGGAGAAATGACCAAGAGAATTGAAGAAGGCGTGAAAGCAGGCCGTATTTCTGCCGATAAAGCGGAAGCAATGAAAGTTAATATTGAGAGCCGCGTATCCGCCATGATTAACGGTAAAGGTCCCAAGCCTGGACACAAGTGGGGAGCGCACTAAATAACAGCCGAGAGACAGGGAACAGGTACTTGCCGGTGCAAGTGTCTGTTCCCACTATGATTTCCCGGAAGATTACCGGTTATGTTGCTTTAATTTTAGCAAGACCGTAAACACTATTGAAAGTAAAGTATTATAGATTGGCAAAATATTTGGCTCTGCACGGAGGTTAACATGCGAATTCTCGTCGTCGAAGATGACAATGCATTGCGCGAAGCAGTCGTCTCGTTATTGACCGAAGAGAATTATCTTGTCGACGAAGCGGCAACCGGGGACGAGGGTCTATATCTGGCGGAACAAGGGATACACGATCTGCTGATACTGGATATCATGCTGCCGGAAATTAACGGCCTGGAAATAATCAGAAGAGTTCGCGAGGCCGGGCATACGGCGCCGATTTTATTGTTAACGGCACGGGACAGTGTGGCTGATCGCGTCTATGGGCTCGAAACCGGGGCCGATGACTATTTAGTAAAGCCCTTTGCCATACCGGAACTATTAGCCAGGATAAAAGCCTTGCTACGGCGCAGGGGTAATCTGGGAAAAGACGGTACAATAAGCTATGGCGGTGTCACGGTAGATGCTAAGGTGCGGGACGGCTTTATCGAAGGCCGGCCGCTTGGGCTAACCACGAAAGAGTATGAACTGTTGGAGTTCCTGGTGTTAAATAAGGAACAGATTTTAACCAGAGAGCAAATCTTCGACCGGGTCTGGGGCTTTGCCTCCGAAACGACGATTAGCGTGGTTGACCTATATATTCACTACCTGCGTAAAAAGTTGGCCCCCTTCAACCGGGACGGACTAATCCAAACCGTACGCGGCGCAGGGTTTATGCTTAAGGAGAAATAGCTTATGTTTCAACGGACGCTACGCCGCTTGTCGGTAATTAACTCGGTGGTATTTTTGTTGATTTTTTTGACCTTTGGCGCCGTGCTGTACGGCTACGTGTCTTATCGGTTGTTTGATAAAGTTGATGATGCTATGCGGTTTAAGGCGGAAAGTTTTAAAATTACGAATGGCCGCGTGGCTAACCCGGGCCGCGGCCGGTTTCTGTTTGATCCGCGCATCATTATATTGCTGCGCGATGCCCAGGGGAGGGTTACGAACATATTTTCCAGCGAAGTTGCCGATTTGGAGCGGCTCACCGCTTTGGCATCCCAAGTGAATACAGATGAAATCCAAATCAGAGAATTTGAGAACCATGCCTATCGGATTATTAGTCTCCCTTACCGGTATGAGGAAAACGTGCTGCAGACCGAGCGCGGGCCAATTGCCGTAAAAGACGTTATCGCCGTGAGTATTGTCGATTCCGAGGTCGCCTTATTGCGCAATCTTTTTATGATTATCATTAGTGGATTGATTATGGGAATGATTATTATCATTCTGGCAGGGTATTACCTGGCAAGGCGGGCGATGGTCCCCATTCAGGCGGCCTGGGAGAAACAGCAGCAGTTTGTTGCCGATGCTTCGCATGAACTCAGGACGCCGCTGGCCGTCATAAAAAGCAACGCTGAACTTATGCTGCGACATCCAGACCATACCATAGAAGAAGAAAGCATTCGGGTTACGAACATAGTCAGAGAAGTCAGGCGGATGACGAAGTTGGTTGCCGATTTGCTCACTTTAGCCAGGGCCGATGCCAACCAGGCTGAACTACAACTAGAACTTGTCAATTTAAACGAGCTGGTTGCTTCCGTTGCTGAGCAGTTTGGACCGCTGGCAGAATTGGAAGGTCATATGCTGAGAGTAGCAATGGCTGAAGAGTTGAAACTGACGGGAGACAGGGAACGGCTGTATCAGCTTTTGGTTATATTGCTGGACAATGCCGTAAAATATACGCCGCCACCCGGACACATCCTAATAACCGGGGCCAAGCAAGGCGGTCATATTTTGGTCACTGTCGAGGATTCCGGTCAGGGTATCCCCCCCGAGGACTTACCCCGTGTTTTCGACCGGTTTTACCGCGGCGATAAAGCCCGGTCGCGGGAAAAAGGCGGAACAGGTTTGGGATTGGCGATTGCCAAATGGATTGTCGAAAAGCACGGCGGCAAGATAGGGGTGGAGAGCACAGTCGGCGCCGGGACAAAGTTCAGCATCCTTTTGCCTGTAAAATGGATAAAACGGAACTCCTTTTAGGCCATGGGCTTTTAGCCGGTGGCTTTTAATTTTATTACGGCATGAGCGTACTACCCTGAAAACGAGGTGTGCCAGCGCTTTTTTTGGGCAAGGGCCTGGCTTTCTAAAAAAAATCTAAAACTTATCATTTATAATTTAGTCATTATTAATGAGCCAGAGCGTATACAAGACCGGACAACCAGGGGGAACACCAATAAAACTTGGACAAATTGATTTAAGGAGGTTGCTACACATAATGCGGAGGTTAAAAAATAGCGCTGCCGTTATTACCGCCGGTCTAATTATTTTGCAACAGTCATTTTTGTTCGCCGCGCCGATCAAGCTGTCGCTGGCCGAAAGCATTGATTTGGCGTTAAAAAATAACCCGGCGATCCAAATAGCGCAAGAAGACAAAGAGCGGTCGCTGTGGGGGGTTAGTGAGGCCAAAGCAGGAAAGCTGCCGAGCATTTCATTTGGCAGCAGTTACAGTTTTCAGGACCGGGGCGCTGATGGACCTGGCCAAGACAGCCTAAATAGCAGCTTAAGAATGAGCTGGCAGCTTTACAACGGTGGCCGGACCGAGGCGCAGATTAAGCAGGCTGAGCTTGGCGTTACCACCGCGGACATAAATGTATTAAAAGCCAAACAGCAACTGATCCTCGACACTACTACGGCTTACTATAGTGTTCTTTTGGCTAAGAATATGCTGGCCGTTAATGAGGAAACCGTTAATAATTTAAAGGCCCACCTGGAGGTAGTGCAGGCAAAATACGAAGCGGGCACGGTAGCCAAGTCTGACGTCCTGCGGGCGGAAGTGGAACTGGCCAATGCCGAACAAAACCTGATAAAAGCGCAAAACCAGTATGAGTTGGCGGTATCAAATTTACTTACTACCATGAATATGGATGCGGGGACCGACCTTCAGTTGGAAGGCGAGCTGCAGTATCAGCCTGACCCAAGAACCCTGGCGGAATTAATCGCCGTTGCCAAACAAAACCGGCCTGAGATCGCTCAAGCCAAGGCAAGTATTGAAAGTGCCGAAAGCGGGGTAAAGATTGCCGAAAGCGGCAAGCTCCCCACCGTTTCTTTATCGGCCACAACCGGTTGGAACGACAGCCTGCTGCCAAGCGATAATAACTGGTCAGTGGGGCTCGCGGCAAACTGGAACCTGTTTGACGCCGGGGTGACGAAGGCCAAAATAAAAGAGGCCGAAGCCGCTCTCGACAAAGCTAACCTGCAAGCTGAGCAAGTCGCAGATACGGTGGAGCAAGAAGTCCGGCAGAGCTATCTCGGCATGAAGGAGGCGGAAAAACGTCTCGCAACGACCGAGACGGCGGTTAATAAGGCCAAAGAAGACCTTTATATTGCCCAGGAAGCATATAAAGTCGGCGTACGCACCAACCTGGACGTAATCGATGCCCAACTGGCGCTCACTCAGGCCAAGACCAATCATGTCCAAGCCCTCTACGATTATAACGTGAACAAAGCCAAATTGGATAAAGCGGTAGGCTTAGAAACGAAGTAGCGAAAATGACGGAGGTAAGTTATGAGGGAAATATGGCTTAAAACTAAGCAGCATAAAAAGTGGCTGCTCTTAGGACTGGGCGGTCTGGCCGCAGTTATCGCCGGTTTAATCTTCGCGCAAGGCGCCGGCAAGATGTCGGCGGCTGCGCCGCAGCAAGTTATCCGGGTGGAACGCGGCGACATCGTTGCCACCGTGGCGGCAACCGGCACAATCAAACCGGTAAATATGGTTGATATCAGTTCAAAGATAACGGCGCAGATCAAAGAGGTAAAAGTGAAGGAGAACGACCAGGTAAAGGCCGGCCAAGTTCTCGTAATATTGGAAGACAGCGGGCTCCGGGCCCAGGTAACCCAGGCCAAAGAGCGGCTCGATAATGCCGCGGTCAAATATGAGCGTATCGCCAGGCTGAACACTATCGGCGGCGCATCAAAAGAACAGCTTGATGACGCCCGTATGGACTATAACATCGCCAAGGCAAGCTACGACGAAGTAATGTCAAAACTAAGCGAGACAGTGATAGTTTCGCCCATTGACGGCAGTGTGATCGGCAAACCGCTTTCCGCCGGCGAAATGGTGGCGCAGGGCGTTAACAACCCGACCGTAATTTTGACGGTGGCCGATATGTCGAAAATGCAGATCGAAGCGCAAGTGGACCAAACCGATATTGGTAAAGTGGCGCTTGGCCAAAAAGTCACCTTTACCGTTGATGCTTATCCCGGTAAAGAGTTTGCGGGTACGGTGGCTACCATTTCCAAAAAACCGGTTGTCCAGCAGAATGTCACCTACTATCCGGTAACGATCGACGTTATTAATGCGGAAAACCTGCTAAATCCCGGGATGATTGCCAGGGTGTCCATCACGGTCAGCGAAAGGAAAGGCGTGATGACCTTGCCGCTTGCGGCGATACGGACCGATAAAACCGGCAAGTATGTTGTCGTTGTCGGGGATAACGGCCAGACTCAGAATGTGCCGGTCACTACCGGCAGTGTTGGTGATGACCGGGTAGAAATTACCAGCGGGCTCAAGGAGGGCGATAAAGTTGTCGTATCGCTGCCGAAGACACAGGCACAAGGGCAAACCGGCGGCGGTCAACAAGGACGGCCTTCCTCCAATCCGCTTAACATGATGCGCCGCATGTAAGGAGGCCGGAAAATGGGGATTGAGTTATCTGATATAACCAAGATCTACCAAATGGGCGACACGCCGGTCGCTGCCCTGGCCGGCGTGACCTTAAAGATCCGGGAAGGCGAGTTTACCGCCATCATGGGGCCGTCGGGTTCAGGTAAATCGACGTTAATGAATATCTTGGGCTGCCTGGACCGGCCGACAAGCGGGTCGTATCTGCTGGACGGCCAGGAAGTATCGTCGCTGACTGACGATGAACTGGCACTGACCCGAAATAAAAAGATCGGGTTTGTCTTTCAGAACTTCAACCTGCTGCCGCGGATGTCGGCCCTCGACAACGTAGCCTTGCCGCTTGTTTACGCAGGTGTCGGCCGTAAAGAACGGCAGAAACGGGCAGCGGCAGCATTGGCGGCCGTTGGTTTGGAGAACAGGATGAACCACTTGCCCAACGAGTTGTCAGGTGGCCAGCGCCAGCGGGTTGCCATTGCGCGGGCGCTGGTAAACGAGCCGTCCATTATTATGGCCGACGAGCCTACCGGTGCCCTTGATACCAAGTCAGGCAATGAGGTAATGGAAATCTTTCAAAGCCTCAACTCCTTCGGACGGACGATTATCCTGGTAACCCACGAACCCGATATTGCCGCCTATGCCAGAAGGGTAATCCACGTCCGGGACGGGCGCATCGTCCGCGACACAGAAAGGGATGATTAATGTGTTCCGGGAAAGTGTAAAAATTGCCTTAAATGCATTGGTCGCCAACAAATTGCGCTCTGTCCTTACCATGCTCGGCATTATCATCGGGGTAGGCGCGGTCATCGCCATGGTTTCGATCGGCATGGGCGTGCGGGATAAGGTGCAAAACTCGATTGCCAGCCTCGGGAGCAACCTCATCATTGTTACCCCGGGGGCGGCTTCTTCTTCCGGTATCCGGCAAGCAGCGGGGACGAATACTACGTTGACGCTGAAAGATGCACAGGCCATTGCCCGTGAGATTCCCGGCGTAAGTGCGGTCGCTCCCAGCGTCGGCCGGCAGTATCAGGTCGTTGCGGGCAACCAGAACTGGACTACCAACGTCCAAGGAACAACTCCGGAATATATGGATGTCCGCAATTTAAGCGTCCAGAGCGGCAGTTTTATTACCAACGAAGATGTGGAAGCAAGAAACCGCGTAGCCGTTATTGGCTCCACGGTTGCCGGCAATTTGTTCGGCAACGGAAATCCGGTCGGCCAAAATATCCGTATTAATAACGCCCCGTTTAAGGTGATCGGCGTACTGGAAAGTAAAGGCCAGTCGGCCGGGGGCCAAGACCAGGACGATATTGTTATTATTCCCCTTACTACTGCCCAAGAACGGCTGATGGGGATTACGTATATCCAGACAATCAGTGTACAGGCGGCCAGCGCCGATGTTATCGACCAAGTTCAGGACAGTATTACCGGCCTGTTGCGGTCGCGTCACCGCATTACGCCCGACAAACCGGACGACTTTACGGTGCGCAACCTCGCCAGCGTAATGGCCACAGCTCAGGAGACGACTTCCACCATCACTATGCTGCTAGGCAGTATAGCGGCGATTTCCCTCGTGGTCGGCGGTATTGGCATTATGAACATCATGCTGGTATCTGTCACCGAACGGACGCGGGAAATAGGCATCCGCAAGGCGTTAGGGGCAAGATATTCTAATATCCTTATGCAATTTCTGATTGAGGCGGTCGTTATCGGCGTAATCGGCGGCGTTATCGGCATCGCACTGGGTATAGGCTGTTCTTACGCAATTTCCTCCTTTGCCGGCTGGAATACCGTTATCACTCCGTTGCCTATTTTAGTGTCTTTTGCTTTTTCCGTCGGCATCGGTCTGTTCTTTGGACTGTACCCGGCCCGAAAAGCGGCGCTATTAAATCCCATTGACGCGCTAAGGTACGAATAGAAAAAATTTAAGCCTCTGCCATGGCAATAGAGCGCAAATCCCCGGTAGCGTTTGGACGCAACCGGGGATTTGTCTTAGCCAAGGTGTTTTCTGACAAAGCGGCCGATGCGTTCGAGGGCTTCGGCCAGATTGGCGGCTGAGTTGGCATACGAGCAGCGTACATAGCCTTCGCCGCTGTCGCCGAAGGCGCTGCCGGGTACCAGCGCAACTTTTTCCTCCTTTAGCAGTGTTTCGGCAAAGGAGAGCGAATCCATACCGGTTTCTTTGATGGAGGGAAAGATGTAGAAGGCGCCTTTTGGTTCAAAGCAGGTCAGGCCCATTTCCCTAAAACCGTTAAGCATCAGGCGGCGGCGCCGGTTGTATTCGGATACCATTTTCTCTACGCTGGCCTCGCCGTTGCGCAGCGCCTCAATGGCGGCCACCTGGGCCGTGATGGGGGCGCACAGCATGGTATACTGATGAATTTTTGTCATCGCGGCAATGAAGTCCGGATTAGAACAGGCGTAGCCCAGCCGCCAGCCGGTCATGGCATAGGCTTTGGAAAAGCCGTTGAGCAGGATGGTCCGGTCCCGCATATCCGGCAGGCTGGCGAAGCAGGTGTGTGTGCCTTCGTATGTTAACCGGCCGTAAATCTCGTCAGAAATGACAATAAGATCATGTTTTTTGACAAAGGCGGCAATTTGTACCAGTTCCTCCCGGGTCATAACCGCGCCGGTGGGGTTGTTGGGGTAGCCGATGACCAGCACCTTGGTGCGGGGGGTGATATAGGCCTCAAGGAGGGCCGGCGTCAGGCGGAACTCGTTGTCAATGGTGGTTGGCACCGGGATGGGTTTGCCGCCGGCGAGGGTAACGCAGGCCTTATACGAAACATAGCTGGGCTCGGGGACAAGCACTTCGTCGCCGGGGCTGAGGACGGCCCGCATCGCTAAATCGAAGGCTTCGCTCACGCCGACGGTGACGAGCACCTCTTTACGCGGGTCGTAGGTTACCTGGTAGTCGCGCGCGAGCAGCCGGGCGATTTCTTCCCGCAGTTCCAGCAGGCCGAAGTTAGACGTATAGGCCGTATAGCCGCGGTGGAGACCGTGGATGCAGCTTTCGCGGATGTGCCAGGGGGTGATAAAGTCTGGTTCGCCCACGCCCAAGGAAATGACGCCCTTCATTTCGGCTACAATGTCGAAAAAGCGGCGGATCCCCGACGGCGGGATGGATTTGACGAGCGGCGAGACGCGGTCAGCCCAGGTCATGGCGTCACCGCCAATCTCCGGTCTTCTTCCCGGTCTTCCAGGATGACCCCGGCTTCCTTGTACTGTTTGAGGATGAAATGGGTGGTCGTGCTCATAACGCCTTCCATGGTTGCCAGCTTGGTCGCGACAAACCGGGCCACTTCCTTCATGTTTTTCCCTTCCACGATGACGGCCAGATCATAGGCGCCGGACATAAGGTACAAGCTGCGCACTTCCGGGAACCGGCAAATACGTTCGGCAATCGCGTCAAAGCCAACTTCCCGCTGGGGGGTGATGCGGACGTCAATCAAAGCGGTAACGGTGTCCACGCCGGCCTTTTCCCAATTGATGAAGGTGTGGTATTTAAGAATGACTTTTTGCGCTTCCAGATCCTTAAGCGCGGCTGCAATTTCCTCGACCGGCCGGCCCAGCATGGCGGCCAGCTGTTCGGCCGTGAGCCTATGGTCTTTTTCCAGCAGTTCTAATAATTCTTTCATTGCCAAAACCTCCTCTTCTCCAAAATAAAAAGTTCCCGTCCTTTAAGGACGAGAACTTTGGTTCCCGCGGTACCACCTACTTTAGCCGGCAATTGCCCGGCTCCCTCTAGTCCCGTTAACGCCAGGATACGGTCAGGCTTACTTGGTCCGTTCGGCCCGACGGCTCCAGGGTGGCCTTCTGGCTGCGGCCTTTCGCCGGTTTCCACCAACCCCGGCTCTCTGTCGAAAGAAGCGGCGGCCATACTCTCCCCATCATCGCCTGCTATGTCTTTTTCGCTTATATGGTATCACAGGCGGCGCCGGAGATGCAAGAGCGGACTTTTGTCTTTTTTTATGGGGCAAAGGCAAGGAATTTGTGTAAACTTGTAAATAGGCGCATTAGCGGAAAAAAAGTCTTACGCATAGGCTGAGCGGTGTATACAGTATATTGTCGCCCGTTGCCGGCGTTGACATGCCGATGGCCGGTTTAGTACAATTTACCCACATTAGGAAAAGGGGTAGTGACATGCAAACAGTGCAAGGACAGACAAAATTGAGGCGCGACGGCTTTTCCTCCGGCCTGGCCGTGTTTTTCGCCACGCTGGGTTCGGCCGTCGGACTCGGTAACATCTGGAAGTTTCCTTATTTGACCGGGCAATATGGCGGCGGCGCTTTTCTCCTGGTTTACCTGGTATGTATTCTTCTGGTCGGTCTGCCCATCATGCTGGGCGAGTTTTATATCGGCCGTAAGGCTCGCCGCAACGCGGTGGGCGCCTTTGCAAAGCTGGCGCCGCAAACGGCGTGGAAACATACCGGAACCTTAGCCGTGCTGGCGGTGTACCTCATCATGTTTTTCTACAGCTGTGTGGCCGGGTGGGTGTATTTTTACCTCTTCAAGGCGCTCAGCGGCGACTTCGCCCAGATTACGCTCGAGACGGCCAAAGCGCAGTTCGGCAATGTCGTCATCGGTCCGTGGTCGCCCATAATCTGGCAGGTCATCGTCATGGCCGTTGTCTCCGCCATCCTGATGCTGGGTGTGCAGAAGGGCATTGAAAAGATTACGAAAACACTAATGCCGCTCTTATTTATCCTCATTTTGATTTGTGATATCCGTGCGCTGACTTTACCCGGCGCAGCCGAGGGCCTCAATTTCCTCTTTCAGGTCGATTTCAGCAAACTGACGCCGACCGTTATCCTTACCGCGCTGGGGCTGGCCTTTTTTAAGCTATCGCTCGGCATGGGAGTTATGATTACCTACAGCAGCTATTTTACGGCTGATACCAACTTTTTTGGCACCGCTACGAAAGTAGCTCTTTCCGATACGTTGGTTTCTATGTTGGCCGGTATCGCCATTTTCCCCACCGTGTTTTCCTTTGGCATGGAACCGGGTGCCGGGCCGGGACTGCTCTTCATGACCATTCCGCTGGTATTTTCCAAGATGCCCTTCGGCAATACATTGCTCGTAGCATTCTTTTTCCTGACCTCAATCGCCGCGACGACAGCCATGCTGTCGCTGGTCGAGGTGCTGGTGGCATATCTCGCCGAGGAGCACGGCCTATCGCGGCGTATATCGGTACTGGTAAACGCGGTCATCATCGTGGCCTTTGGCGCCTTAGCCGCCTTGTCGGTAGACAAAGCCAGCCTGCTCGGCCATATCACGATTTTCGACAAAGGGTTCTTTGACCTCTTTGACTATATTTCTTCCAATATCCTGCTGCCGGTAGGCGGCCTGCTGGTTGCGCTGTTTGTCGGTTATGCCGCCGACCGGGAAGATGTAAGGCGGGAACTGACCAACCGCGGCGCCGTCCGGCTGGCCGGGATGGTCGACCTCTTCTTCTTTGTTATCCGCTATGTAACCCCGGCGGCGCTGATAGTGGTCTTTTTGAACTCGGTCGGGGTAATCGGGTAAAGATTTTGCACGGGTGTAACCATAAGCAAGCGTGCTGACCTTGCTTTTTGCCCGGCAGAATGTGGTAAAATAAGGGTGAAGTGATGCAAGCCCGCTACGCCGGCTGGCGCCGGCCGGGCATGCTATAATCACCGGTGAGAAGAAAGGAGAAGAGGCTATGGACAAACTGGACTTTATTTATAAGCGTCGCAGTGTGCGCAATTTTCTGGACGCCGACGTTCCTGCCGATGATCTGCGGGAAATTCTTAAAGCTGCCGTCTATGCCCCATCGGGGAAAAATATGCAGAACTGGCATTTTGTCGTAGTAAAAAATAAGGCAAAAATCGCGGAAATGGCCCAGATCGTCGAGCGGAAAAACGCCGAGCTGGCCGAGCTCTTGCCCAGTGAGGAAAAGCGCAAGGCGTTCCGCGGCATGGTGGCATACCATACCGTCTTCAAAAAGGCGCCTGTGGTCATCCTTGTCTATGCCGGGCCCTATCCCACTTTGGCTACTGACCTGGCCGAGGCCAAGGCGGCGCCGCTGGATCTCATCCATGCTTTAGCCCGTCCCAATCCCGGCGTCCAAAACATTGCCGCCGCCATGGAAAACCTGCTGCTGGCCGCTGCGAATTTAGGCTACGGCACCTGCTGGATGACGGGGCCGACCTATGCCGCCGAGGAAATTTCCAAGCTTGTCGGTTTTGCCAAGCCCGGCTACTATCTGGCAGCCTTGACGCCGCTCGGCGTTCCGGCCGATAACAACGGGACCAACCCGCCACGCAAACCGCTTGATGAAGTTGTAACATTTGTTGATTAAATAGTGAAGGCACAGAGCGGCGCTCTGTGCCTTCACCGTCTAAAAGGCTTGAAAACCGGCTTTTTTTGGCCCCACAGATCGGGCAGACGGCGGGAGCTTTCAATTTCCAATTTTGGGCACTACCTTCACAGTATAGCCGCTTTGCCGGTGGTTGTATTGCTCGCAAAATGCTTTTGCCGGCTTTTGTATAAAAAGATAATAGCCGGGCAAACTAGTAATGATTGCCAATGGCCTTGACGCCAGCGGTATTTTTATTTAGTATTAAATAAGAACATTCTTATTAAGACAAAAGACTGAATCGAGGAGAAGAATTATGCGCAAGATTGTCCATGTTTTGCTTGCTTTGGTACTGGCAGCGGCCATAATTGCGGCCGGGGGGTGCGGCGGCCAGGCCAAAACCGAACAGGCCAGCGGCGTTCCCAAAGTTAAAGTGGTCGCAACCGTCTACCCCGTTTACGAGTTTACCCGCCAGGTAGGTGGCGATAAAGTGGAGGTGGCGCTCTTGGTTCCGCCCGGCGCCGAACCGCACGACTGGGAGCCTAAAGCCAAGGATGTGGCGCTGATCAAGGGCGCCAAACTGCTGCTTTATCACGGCGCCGGCCTGGAGCCGGCGGCTAAGCTGCAGTCCAAGGAGATACTTGGCGATGTGCCGGCCGTGGCCGTCAGTAAAGGCGTACCTTTGTTGACAGAGCATGACCAAGACGCCCATGCCAAGACCGGCCATGCCCATAGCCACGGCGGCGACCCCCATGTTTGGCTTGACCCCGTCTTGGCCCAACAGGAGGTGGACAATATCGTCCAGGCCCTGGCGAATATTGATCCGGCCAATGCCGACTATTACCGCCAAAACGGTGCCCGTTTTAAGGGCGAACTTAGCAAGTTGGACGAGGAGTACCGTCAGGTTTTGGCGAAACTGCCGGGCCGCGATATTGTCACTAGCCATGCCGCCTTTGGCTATCTTGCCAAGCGCTACGGACTGCGGGAAATAGCGATTATGGGACTAGCGCCCGACACCGAACCGACGCCGGACCGCATGGCCTCCATTGTGCGCTTTTGCCGCGAAAACAAAGTAAAGTACATTTTCTTTGAAACGGTCGTCAGCCCGAAACTGGCCGAGACAATTGCCCGGGAAACAGGGGCAGGGCTGCTCATACTTAACCCGCTCGAATCGCTGACCGAGGAAGAGCTAAAGCAGGGTAAAAATTATCTTTCGGTTATGCGCGACAACTTGGCCAATTTGCAGAAAGCCTTGGCCCAATAAGGCGAAAGGAAAGGGACTACTACCGGCATGCGCTGCAGCGGGCGGCGGCACCGATTTATCGGCATGAATATCTCCGTGGTTCCAATGTTTTTATAATTTTTATGATGATCGTCATGTCATGAATATCTCCGCGTTGAATAAATAAACCGGCATCACCACAAGCGATGAAAAGTAAGTTTTTGAACTAATCGCGCGCGACAACTGTCGCGCGCATAGCCCTTTGCGTTCTTCGCGGCCTTTGCGGTTTTACGCTTTTCGGAGTAGGACACAGAGCGCGTGATATCCATCACACAAACGAATAATGTTAATAAATGCCTCCGCGTCCTCTGTGGTTCCAATGTTCACCGTGTGAAATTACCTGTTTTTGAAAAAGCAGGGTTTCGCCCCGGCAGCGGCGAAAGTTGGCGGAGACGAGGTGTGGCTGGCAGAAAGGCGGGGCAACTTAAAAAGAAAGGAGTATAAAGATGGAATTTTTGTGCGCTAAGTGCCAAAAGACTTACCCAATCGGCGGCCTTCAGTATAAGTGCGAGTGCGGCGGTCTATTTTCCCTGAAAAAAGCGCCGGGGGAACGCGTGCCAATCACCGTGTCGCTAGGCGAAACAGTAACTCCCATCATCAAGCGCCGTTTCGGCGGGGTCGAAGTTAATCTGAAATTAGACTACTTTATGCCTACCGGCTCATTCAAGGACCGCGGCGCCTTCATCCTCATCAACGCCATTAAGGCGGCCGGCATCACCGAAGTCGTCGAAGACTCTTCCGGCAATGCCGGCGCGTCCATTGCCGGCTATTCTGCCGCCGCCGGCATCAAGTGCAACATTTACATCCCGGAAAGTACTTCGCCGGGCAAAATTAAACAGCTCAGCGCCTACAAAGCCAACGTGGTGAAGGTGCCGGGCTCGCGCGACGACACGGCCCGCGCTATCCTGGAAGCCGCCAAAGCTACCTATTATGCTTCCCATGTCTATAATCCTTTGTTTTTCGAGGGGACAAAGTCAATCGCCTACGAAATCTACGAGCAGGTAGGGATACCTGACTATGTCGTCTCGCCGGTTGGCAACGGCACGATGCTGCTGGGACTTTATCTCGGCTTTAAGGAGCTTGGCAAGCTGCCGCGTCTGCTCGCCGTCCAGAGCGCCAACTGCGCGCCCGTTTACCGGAAGTTTCACGGTCTGGCGCCGGCGCCGGCCGGCAGCACGGTTGCCGAGGGCATTGCCGTCCCCACGCCCATGCGTATGGACGAAATTCTCGCCGCGATCCGGGAAACGGACGGTGATATCATAACCGTCACCGACGACGAAGTTGCCGCTGCCCACGAACAATTGGGCGCCATGGGGATTTATGCGGAAGCGACGGCCAGCGCGGTGGTGGCCGGCGTGCAGCGGTATTTTAAGCCGGAAGAAGCGGACGGCTTGAACATCGTCGTACCGCTGACCGGGACGGGACTGAAAAAGTAATGAGCAAGGTGCGTGGACGGTTTGCCCCCAGCCCGACCGGCGAAATGCATTTGGGCAACGCCTGGACGGCTCTCTTAGCATGGCTGCAGGTGCGTCGGCGGGGCGGCGTGATGGTGCTGCGGATCGAAGACCTTGATCCTGACCGGTCCCGGCCAATCTTTACGGCGAAGCTCTTAGACGATATGCGCTGGCTGGGCCTCGACTGGGATGAAGGGCCGGACGTGGGTGGTCCCTTTGGACCCTACCGGCAAGATGAGCGGCGGGACCGCTATGAAGCGGCTGTTGCCAAACTTACCGCCGCCGGGCTGGTTTATCCCTGCTACTGCAGCCGGGCGGAACTCCACTCCGCCGCCAGCGCCCCTCATGCCGGCGAGCGCGAATTTGTTTATCCCGGCACCTGCCGGAAGCTTGGCAGCGTTCAGGCCGAGAAAGTTCGCCAGGCCGGCCGGCGTCCCGCGCTGCGCCTGCGCGTGCCGGACATAAATATTTCTTTTATTGACGGTGTTCATGGAACGGTTACGCAGAATTTGGCGGCCGCCTGCGGCGATTTTATCATTCGCCGCTCGGACGGGGTCCATGCCTATCAACTGGCGGTGGTAGTGGATGATGGGGCCATGGGCATCACCCATGTATTGCGTGGCGACGACCTATTGGCCTCCACTCCCCGGCAGCTCTTGCTTTACCGCCTGCTGGGCCTTACTGCGCCGTTTTTCACCCATGTGCCGCTGTTGTGTGGGATGGACGGCCACCGCTTGTCCAAACGGCAAAAGGATTTGTCACTGGCGGCGCTCAGGGCGCGCGGCGTAAGCCCCCGCGCCATCGTCGGCTATTTGGCGTGGAAGGCCTGTCTTTTGCCTGAGTACCGGCCGGCGGCGCCGGCCGAATTGATTGCCGCTTTTGATGAAAAGGTTTTGCCGGCCGGGCCGATTGCCGTTCCCGATGATTTAGCCGATTTTCTCCACAAGGGTGAGTAGGCTGATTATTAATTATCGGCGTTCAGCCAATCCTGACATTTTGGGCAGATGTATGGTGATTCGGCCAAACAAGAGCCGATCAGTGTCCAAGAGTCACCGCGACTTGTAAAGTCGCGGTGACTCTTGGTTTTTGCGGCAATGGTGCGCTCAGAAGCAGGCGGCGCTACCTGGCACAAGAGTCTTTTTGGCCCAAAGTATGACCTGCATCACATGCAAAGCCGGGAAAAGCGGGTATCATAGAAGCAAAAGCAACATTAGGAGGGGTATCCATGAGCGCTTTTTTAGGCTGGATTCATTATTGGCTCTACAAGAAAATCCGCCTTGTCGTGGAGCGGGAGCAGCTTCTCTATGAGAAGGCGGAAGAACTATGCGGCCCTATGGCCGAGGAAATCCGGGCAACGGTATGGGAAAGTTACGGTGAGCCGCTGCCGGATGTGGATTTGGCTGAAGTTATTGACCACACCAATATTCACGGCTGGCTGCAGCGCCAGATTACTCTCGCGGAAACCCGCGAAGCGGCTGTTGTCAAAGGAATGGTCGACCACTGCGGCGATGCGGGACTTAACGCGGCCGCCGAAGTGTTCGCCACCCATGGCAAGCAGTGCGGGCACGCTGCCCAGGTAAGCGGGCAGTATGACTTGACCGGCGCGGACGGCATCTACCGGGCTCTTAACGACTACTTCCTCAACGGCATGCCCTGTGACCAGGCCGACATGCTGGTCGTCAACACGCCGGAGCAAGTGGCGTGGGAAAATACCGTCTGTCTGAAAGGCCGTAATTGGAACGCCGCGAACATTGACGCCGCCGTTATGCGCAGCCTTTATCAGCAATGGCTGGCCGGCTTTGTTCAGGCCGCCAACCCGGCGTTTTACTTTGAGCAAACGGTGGTGGACAAAAACGGCGTCCCTGCCGTCCGCAACGAAATCCGCCGGAAATGATAACGTCCCCTGCGCCGGTTTGCGGCAGCGGGGGATTTTGCTTAATCCCTTTAAAGCGCGCATAGACGGGGGTGAACGGGCCACACTATCACCGAGGAGGTGAAGCTGTGGCCGAAGATAAAACTTTAAGCAGCGTCAGTAAAGGGACGGAAAACTGCTGCGGCCAGTACGACAGCAGCATCAATGACAGCGACCTCTGCGTACAATGCGGTTTTAAATGCATCCAGGGGTGCGTGTGAAAGGCCGGAATTAAGCTCCGGCCTTTATTATTTCAGAAAGTATAAGTTTTTTAACCGCAAAGATAATCGTGCCAATATATGGCGCCACAAATAATGAAAAATTATTTTTAACCTCGGAGAACACGCCAGGCGCGATATTCATCGCGCGGAAAATTAAAGTAAAAAAATATTCCTCCGCGTCCTCTGTGGTTCCATTATATAATTCAAGCGCGACAACTGTCGCGCGCGTAGCCCTTCGTGTTCTTTGTGTACTTCGCGGTTTTGCCACTTTCTAGGGTAGTGCACACCAAGAACGCGAAGTTGCGCAAGGGATTATAGTGGTACCGCGAGGCGTGCATGAAGCGGGGCCGGCGGGGATACTTTATTTTTATCACCATAACCTAACGGGAGGCGCTTTTATGAAACTGCTTCTTCACCCGCTGCCGGTGCGCATCTTTCACTGGACGATGTTTGCCTGTGTCATTACACTGCTCTTTACCGGACTGTATCTTCATTATCCCTTTGACGCGGTGCGGCTGCCGGTCAGCATGGTGCGCAAGGTACACCTTGTTTTCGGCTTTATTCTCACGATTAACCTGCTGGGGCAGATCTACTATTATCTTTATACCGGCAAGTACACCGAGGTGCTGCTCAGCCGCCACGACCTTCCTCACCTGCGCAGTTTTTTTCGCTACTATCTTTTTATTACCGAGCATCATCCCAATTTCGGACGGTATAACCCCGGGCAAAAATTCATCTTTACCGCCTGGGGACTAGCGGTGCTGGTCGGCGCCATAACCGGTACGGGACTGCTTTTTTCCGACCAATCCCAGTGGCTGCAGAAACTGCTCGGCGGCCTGCACGTCATGCGGTTCATCCAGTTCTTCATCGCCATGTTTTTTGCCGCTACCATTCCGCTGCATTTGTACCTGGTCTTTACGGAAGAGCCGGCCAAACTGCAGGCGATGTTTACCGGCTATCTCAATAAGGAGCCAAAACTACCGCCACCACAGAGATAATCATGCCAATAAATTGGCATCACAAGCCAGGAAAACCGGGATTGAACCGCGGAGCGCACGGAGAGTGCGATATACATCGCACTTGGGGTTTTAATTAATTTTAATAAAATTTTATCTCCGTGTCCTCCGCGGTTTATAGTCACGGGCGGGTGCCAATAGCGAAATCGGTCGCCGGGCGCGGCTGGGCACTAGTACTGATTTGTTCCTGTAATACCTGGCGACCGGCGTCCATGCCCTGGGCGCCGAGCAGGACGAGCAGGTCGCCGTCATACAGGCGCTGGAGGGCGGACCGAATGGCAGTCTGCAGGTCGACGTAAAAGGAAAAGGCGGCGCCGGCGCGGCTTAAACTGTCCAGGAAGGCCTGGCGCTCCTGGCTGGTTACGGTGTCGGCAGGTCCAACCTGGTCGGCGCTGGCGGTGACAATGAGTTCAAACGGCAGGGCATATTGCCAGCGGGCCAGGCAGGCGGCGTTGAGGGCATTGATGGCGGCGCCGCGTCCGCCGCGGATGGCATTGACAACCACCAGGCGACGGTAACGGAAACTGGTGATGGTGGCAAAGACGGCGTCAATGCTGCCCGGGTTGAGCGCCGTATCGTCAATGACGGTAAAGCCGCCGCAGCGGTAGATTTCCAGGCGACGCTCGATCCCTTTAAAGGAACAAAAGGCCGCGGCGAGCTCGCCCGGCGCTGTGCCGTGCAGCAAGGCGGCCGCACCGACGAGCAGGGCGTTTGCGACGTTGTGCCGGCCCGGCAGGGGCAGGCTGACGGTGATTTGGCCGGCGGGAATGTCCTGGCATCCGGGGAGCTTATTCCAGGTGAGCCGGAACTTGCTGCCATAGGCCGTGGTATGTAGTATCTGGGCGGTTACGTCGGCAGGGCGGGCGAGCGAAACCGTTACGACCGGTCCGCCGGCCAGGGCGGCCATGCGCCGGCAATGTTCGTCGTCGCTGTTCACGACCAGGGGCGACGTCCCGAGCAGGGTGAGGAAACGCTCTTTGGCGGCCAGATAGCCGGCAAAAGTGTGGTGAAAGTCCAGGTGGTCGGCGCAGATATTGGTCAAAATGCCGCAGGAAAAAGCGACGTGGTCGACGCGGCTCATTTCCACGCCTTGGGCCGATACTTCCATGGCGGCATGGGTGACACCGCTGTCGCGCATCAGGGCCAGGTAACGCTGAAGGCTCGCCGCATCGGGGGTGGTGAGCCTGCTAGGGAATGATGTTTTCCCCACATTGACGCGGACGGTTCCAATCAGGCCCGGGAGATGGCCGGCGGTGCGAAAAATATGCTCCAGCATAAAGGCGACGGTCGTTTTGCCGTTGCTGCCGGTGATGCCAACAATGTTTAGGCTGCGGGAGGGGTGGTTGTAAAAATGAGCGGCCAAGGCGGCCAACGCCTGACGGGCGTCGGGCACAACGGCAACCGGCACGGCAAGGGGCGGCAGCCGGTCAGGCGCATCGGTGACAACCGCCTTCGCGCCACGGCAGACGGCTTCGGTGGCATAGCCGTTTCCGTCTGTGACGCGACCCCGGATGGCGACAAACACCCAGCCTGGTTTGATTTCGCCGGAATGGCAGCTGATACCGGCGGCGCCGTCGAGCAAACGGAGTAAATAGTTCACTCTTTCCACCTTCTTTTGCGCAAAATACCGCTATCATAGTATTAAAGAAGCGGCATGAAGGTGAGTAACGCGGCGCCGGTTGCGCAAAATATTAAGGCGGGTATCTGGAGCAAAAACAAGGGAGGGAATTCGGCGTGAAATTGTGGGGGAAAGCAGTCGCGCTGTTTGTTCTTGTTGCCTTACCCGGCTGCGGTTGGCTGCAGCCGCCGGCCCCTAAACAACGGCCGGATTCTGTGGCGCCGGGGGTGACCGTGGAAGGGACGGCGGTAGGCGGGCTGACCCGGGCCGAACTGGAGACGGTGCTTAAGTCGCTGGCCCAGCAGCGTTACCGGACTCCCCAAGATGCCCGGTTTGACGATGAAACCGGCAAAGTGGCGGCCGGCGAGCCAGGGCGCCGGCTGGACATCACCGCCACCGCCGACCAGGCGATGGCGGCGCCGCCGAACAGCGCTTTAGCGGGAATTTACCAGGATATCCAGCCGGCCATTAGTGCGGCCCAGCTTGAGCAGGCCCGCCGTCTGGGCAGTTATACCACCGAAATCCTTGATGCCAGTCCCGGCCGTCTCCACAACATCCGGTTGACGGCCAAACTCATCAACAACGCCGTTATTGAGCCAGGCGCCGAATTTTCCTTCAACCGCCATACCGGTGAACCAACCGCCGAACGGGGCTTTAAGGAAGCGCCGGTCATCGGCAGGGACGGCCAAATGGAATATGGCCTGGGAGGCGGCATGTGCCAGGTTTCGTCCACTTTATACAATGCCGTCCTGGCCGCTGGCTGGCCGGTAACCGAGCGGCACCCCCACTCGCAGCCGGTGGCCTATGTGCCCCAAGGGTGTGATGCCACGACCTACACCGACAAAGACCTGCGCTTTGTCAATGCCACCCGGCAGCGGGCCGTTATCCGCGCCGTCGTGCACGGCCGCCGGCTTACCGTCGACCTGTGGGGCCTATCCAAAGAATAGCCCCTGATTGCCGTGGCCAGGAATAAAAGAACAAGTGCCGTCCATACTAAGACCAGAGGTGGGAGTGTAATGCGCAATAACCGATACTCAGTATTCGCAATAGTCGCAATCTTCGTCGTGGTAGCCGTCGCGGGAGCATTTGCCCTACTGCGCCCTCCCGCCCAAAAGCCAGCGCCGCTGCCAACGCCTCCGCCGGCGCCAGCGCAGCCGGCGCCGCCACCGCCACAGCCCATTCCCGGCATGCCGCCATTTGATGCGGACAAGTACAAGGCCGAACCGACCGTGGCGGTGTGGATGGCGGATAAAGGTTATGTGGAACATATGCCGCTGGAAAAATATCTGGAAGGGGTTATCGCGCAGGAAATGGAGCCCGACTGGCCGCTGGAGGCCCTCAAGGCCCAGGCGATCGCTTCCCGGACGCTGACAATCAGCGCGATTGAAGCGGGAACCATCCGCCGGCTCCATAACGCCGATGTCAGCACATCCAAGGACGAACTTCAGGCCTACGCGCCGCAAAAAGTCAACGCTGCGGTGCGCGACGCCGTCCAGGCTACACGGGGACAGGTGCTATTGTATGCCGGCAGCCTAATTTATGCGATTTACCATTCCAGCAACGGTCAAATTAACGCGACCAAGGAAGAGAGTTTTCCCAAGGAAATACCCCATCCCACGCCTTACTTTCAGCCGGTAACCGACGATAGTTTCCGTTATACGCCGGCCAACATCCAGGCCTGGGAGGCCAAAATTCCTGCCGGTGAAGTGGCCGCCGCCGTGGGCTACGGCGGCAACCCCGGCGATATTACCATTCTGGAGAAAGGACCATCGGGCCGCATTCTCTTTATTGGCGCCGGCGATAAAAAAGTGTACGGCGCCGAATTCCGCAAGGCGGTAGGTTATGACCGGCTTAAGTCCACCCTTATTACTGAGATGACCTTTGACGGCAGCCATTTTACCTTTAGGGGCAAAGGCTGGGGCAACGGTGTCGGCCTCTGTCAATGGGGAGCCTATACTTTTGCTAAGGACGGCCGCAGCGCCGAGGAAATTCTCAAACACTACTACGTCGGCGCTGAAATCCGCAAACTTTGGGACTAAACGGTAAACGCCAGGAGGCCCGCATGCCCGACCATGAGCGGTTTGGGCGATACCCGCCCAGCCAGTACCTGTATGTCGCTAATGCTAATCCGGTTGTGGACCGTCTTACCGAAATCGTCAACAAAAACCAGCAAGAGCTGGCCGCAATTCGCAATACTCCCTTTCGCAAAAGCATTGAAGCGGAAAAAATCATTGCTGCTGACATGCAAGCGCTAGGGTTCCTCCATTCGGTAACCAACCGCCAATATGCACCGCTGTTCAAAAAAGGCCTCAATTTTGAAGTGGACTTTTATCACCCCGGTTGGCAGATAGCCGTGGAAGTGGAAAAAGGCGAAATAAACAATATTTGGAAGAATATTTGCAAGTTTGCCGAATCCAGCGTTATCCGCCATGGCGTGCTGCTGGTGCCGGTCGTGCGGCAAGGCCAGCAGGCAAGCAGTGAATTTTATCAAAATACAGTTAAACGGCTTTGCCATATCGAACGTATTTACACTTTAATGGAAAGTCTGTTGATCATCGGCTACTGATCGCAATATTTTCACCCTGGCTGCATATATTAATAGTGGAGAGGCAGCCTCGATAGTGGCGTCTCATCCGCCAAGGCGCCGCAAGGCCTGGTACGCACGGGCCGTCGCGGCGCTCCGTTATATTTATGACTTTTTACGCAATACCCGCTAATAATGGTTGGCGGGTATTTTTCTTGTTTAGATAGTTTAGCCGGTAAAGCGGGGGTAAGCCGGTGACAGCGCTCTGGAATTTGGCGATCATTTATGGTAATATATAGGTAATTTGTGTACAACCTCCGGTTAGTTTGGCCGCCGCCGGCAAACACTAGTTACACCGGTGGTCAGGCGCAAGGAGGAGCGGATGGTATGAAACAAGTTGTCGTGACCGTCGTTGGCACCCAGCGCGACGCGGACGGGGAAGAAAACCGGATTGAATTAGTGACGGTAGGCAAGTATTATACCAAGAATAACATCCATTATATTACTTACCAGGAGAGTACCGTCTCCGGGATGGAGGGAACGACTACCCTTATCAAGCTCTATCCCTCCCATGCCGCTGTTGTCCGTATGGGCCAGATTGAACAGAAACAGGAATTCCGCGAAGGTCAGCGCAGCCGCAGCACCTATGTCACGCCCTTCGGGACGATGCGCATGAGTGTATATACCAGCCGCCTGGCTGTTGATATTGCCGGTACAACCGGCAATATCGAAATTGAATACGATTTGGAAATTGAGGGACAGTGGCAGAGCGCCAACAAGCTGTCCGTAAAAATACGGGAGGATGAAAGGCAAGATGGATATTAAACAGCTGCTAACGGAAACAATTGCCAAAGCCGCTCGCGAGGCTATGGCCGCGGACGCTTTTCGGGCCGACGAACTGCCGCCGGTTATGCTGGAGGTGCCGCCCCAAAAGGAGTTTGGCGACTATGCCACCAACTTTGCCATGCAGGCGGCGCGGGCGGCGAAAACAAGTCCGCGCGTTATCGCCCAGGCCTTAGTCGACCGCATCCGGGCGCCGTGGCTGGAGAAGGCGGTCATTGCCGGGCCGGGGTTTATTAATTTTTATCTTAAGCCCGGCTGGCTGTATGATCTGCTCCAGCGCATCCTGGCGGCCGGCGAAAACTACGGCAATACTGACTACGGGCGCGGCCGGCGCGTCCAGGTGGAGTTCGTCAGTGCCAATCCAACCGGGCCGCTGCATGTCGGGCACGGCCGCGGCGCCGCCGTGGGCAGTGCGCTTGTCAACCTACTGCGGGCTGCCGGCTATGATGTTGAGGCCGAGTTTTATATTAATGATGCCGGCAGTCAGATTGACCATCTGGCGGCCTCGGTCAATGCCCGCTACCTGGAACTTTTGGGCCACCCGGTAGAGTTCCCGGAAGACGGTTACCACGGCCGTGATATCATTGATACCGCCCAACGGATTATTGACCGCGAAGGGGCGCGCTATCTGCTTGTTTCCCCGGCCGAGCGGCTGGCCGTTTTCAAAGAACTGGCCCTGTCGGAAAAACTGGCTGCCCTGCGCGAAGACCTCGAAGCGTTTGGCGTTACCTTTGACGTCTGGTTCAGCGAACGCACCCTGCATCAGACAGGGGCTATTGCCGATACCTGCGAACTGCTGAAAAAAAGCGGTGACATCTATGAACAGGACGGCGCCTTGTGGCTCCGCTCCACCGCCTACGGCGATGATAAAGACCGGGTGGTTATCCGCGATAACGGTGTGCCGACTTACCTGGCGGCCGATATCGCCTACCATCGCAACAAGTTCGAGCGCGGCTTCGATACCGTCATCAATATTTGGGGGGCTGACCACCACGGCTATATTGCGCGGGTCAAGGCCGCCATCGCCGCGCTGGGGTACGACCCGGCGCGCTTGGAAGTGCTGATTTTACAGATGGTCAGCCTGTACCAAAACGGTGAGCTGGTCAAAATGTCCAAGCGCACCGGCCAAGGCGTCACACTGGCCGAGCTTATTGAAGAAGTAGGCCGTGACGCGGCGCGGTTCTTCTTTATTATGCGCTCTGCCGACAGCCAGCTTGATTTTGACCTTGATTTGGCCAAGTCGCGCACCAATGAAAATCCCGTCTACTATATCCAATATGCCCATGCCCGTATTGCCAGCATCTTCCGGCAGGCCGAGGAGGCAGGCCTGGCCATTCGTCCTGAGGCATGGACTCAAGATAAACTTGCCTGCCTTACGGCGGAAACGGAAATCGACCTGATCAAAAAACTGGGCGAATATCCGGACGAAATTACGGCCGCCGCCCGGGAACGGGCGCCGCACCGCATCGCCCGCTATGTTCACGATTTAGCCGGCTTGTTCCATGCCTTCTATAACCAGTGCCGTATTATCGGCGCTGAGCCGGCCTTGCAAAATGCCCGGCTTGGCCTGGTAACGGCGGTGCAGCGCGTCCTTCGCCACGCGCTTAGTATTCTGGGCGTTACGGCGCCGGAAAAAATGTAAAAAGAGGAATTTCCTGGCGGGCGGTGAATATACACACCCTAGTTACCAATGACCAGTGCAGGAGGGAAAGACAATGGTGCATCCGGAAAACCAGCTGTCGGAAGTAGAAATAGCTTATAGCATCCTGCGCCAGGTAGGAAGCGCTATGTATTTTCGCGATTTGATCACAGAAGTGCTCAAGATAAAGGGTCGGAAGACGCAGTCTCTAGCCCAGGCGCTGGCCGAAGTGCATACTCAGATTAATATGGACAGCCGTTTTGTCCATATGGGCAAAGGCATGTGGGGTCTGGCCGAATGGGTGCCGCAGCGTAGCGGCAGCTACCAGGCAGAAGAGACGGCGGCGACTGCTTCCGACGCTACCTTACGGCGGCAGCAGCTGCTCGCCGAAATTCAGCAAGATTATACGGAGCCCATGGTTGAGCCGGCCGAGAACGAATAACTTGCTTGACAACATATAAAAATAAGGTATACAATTTTTAGGGCCTAACCATGCGGGCAGGCCCACAGGCACTTTTATAGGAGGATTTCTTCATGGCAAAATATATTTTTGTTACCGGGGGGGTAGTGTCTTCGCTCGGCAAAGGCATTACGGCTGCGTCGCTGGGCCGGCTGCTCAAAAACCGGGGCCTGAAAGTCACGATACAGAAGTTTGACCCGTATATCAATATTGACCCCGGAACCATGAGCCCTTATCAGCATGGTGAAGTATTTGTTACCGAAGACGGCGGCGAAACCGACCTGGACCTGGGGCACTACGAGCGCTTTATTGACATAAATTTAAGCAAGAGTTCCAATGTGACGGCTGGCAAAGTTTACTGGTCGGTCATCAGCAAGGAGCGCAAGGGTGATTATCTAGGCAGCACCGTCCAGGTTATTCCCCATATTACGAATGAGATTAAAGAGCGCATTTACCGGGTAGGCAAGGAAGATAACGCCGACATTGTTATTACCGAAATCGGCGGCACGGTTGGCGATATCGAAAGTCTCCCGTTCCTTGAGGCCATCCGCCAGGTCAGGAAGGAAGTGGGGCGCAACGACGTCCTCTACATCCATGTTACGCTGGTCCCCTATATTTCGGCGGCCGGCGAGCTCAAGACCAAGCCGACGCAGCACAGCGTGAAAGAGCTGCGTAGCATTGGCATTCATCCCGACATTATCGTCTGCCGCACTGAGCACGAATTGTCGCAGGAACTTAAGGAAAAATTGGCCTTATTCTGCGACATTGACGTTAACGCCGTTATTCAAAACCGTAATGCCGCCAGCATTTACCAGGTACCGCTTTTGCTGGAGGAAGAGGGCCTCGACCGCATTGTGCTGGAAAAGCTCAATCTGCCGGCGGGGACGGCCGACATGACCGAGTGGCGGAAAATGGTGGACAAGATTTTGTATCCGTCCAAATCCGTGCGCATCGCCATTGTCGGTAAGTATGTCCAGCTGCAGGATGCCTATATGAGCGTGTCCGAGGCGCTGCGCCACGCCGGGATCGCCAACGATGCGGCCATCCAGATCAAATGGGTTAATGCCGAGGAAGTGGAAGGCTCAGACGCCGACCTGGCGGCTCTTCTTGGCGACGTAGATGGTATTCTGGTGCCCGGCGGTTTTGGCGACCGCGGCGTGGAAGGCAAAATCCGCACCATTCAATACGCCCGGGAACACAAAGTGCCTTTCTTCGGCCTATGTTTGGGCATGCAGTGTGCCGTCATTGAATTTGCCCGCAATGTGTGCGGGCTTAAAGGCGCTCATTCCAGCGAGTTCGATCCCAATACGCCCCATCCTGTTATCGACCTGATGCCCGAGCAAGTCGCCGTCGAGGAAAAGGGCGGTACGATGCGCTTAGGCGTATACCCCTGTAAAGTTGCCGAAGGGACTTTAACCTACAAGGCCTATCAGGATGAAATTATTTATGAGCGGCACCGCCACCGCTTTGAATTCAATAACGCCTACCGCCAGCTTTTGACCGAGCATGGTCTGGTTATTGGCGGCACCTTGCCGAACGGCCGACTGGTGGAAATTATCGAGATTAAAGACCATCCCTGGTTTGTCGGCACCCAGTTCCACCCTGAATTCAAGTCCCGGCCGACCAATCCGCATCCGCTGTTCCGCGATTTCGTGAAAGCGGCCCTGACGTACAAAGAAGCGAAACAGTAATCGTCGCACCAAGAATTCACTGTTGGGTTAACCAACAGTTCTTTTTTTAATACTAACTTTGTATGCTAAAAACTGACCGAGGAGGATGCCAATGTTCAAACGGACAGTCATGTATGTTATCGCCGCCGTCGTGCTTGTCTCGCTCGCTGGGGCGGCCGTTATCTTTCCGGGGCTGAAAACCAAAGGCGGCGCCGCCCAGGGCAAAGTTGCCGTTATCTATATCGACGGCGTTATCATCGGGGGGCGGGGGCAAAGCGCCTTGCTAGCCGAGTACGGAGGCACCGACGTTATCATGCGCCAGCTGCACGAAGCGCGGGATGATGCCGCGGTGCGCGCCGTGGTATTACGCATCAACAGCCCCGGCGGCAGTGCGCCGGCGTCGCAAGAAGTGGGCGAGGAAGTGAAAAAGCTGCGGGCGGCCGGCAAGATTGTCGTAACCTCGATGGGGGACGTGGCGGCCTCGGGCGGGTACTGGATCGCCGCCCTGACTGACAAAATTTACGCCAACCCGGCCACGATGACCGGCAGCATCGGCGTATATATCCCCTATGCCAATTGGGAAGAACTTTACCGCAAAATCGGCATCCGCCAGGAAAAAATCAAAAGCGGCCCGCATAAAGATATTTTGTCGCCGGAACGGTCCATGACCGGGGAAGAGCGAGCCATCATTCAGGCGATGGTCGATGACATGTATAATCAATTTGTGGCCGTCGTGGCCGAAGGACGGAAAATGGATCCGGCCCGCGTGCGGCAGTTGGCCGATGGGCGTATTTACACCGGCAATCAGGCCAAAGAACTGGGGCTGGTAGATGAGCTGGGCAACTTGTACGACGCCATTGATGGCGCCGCCCGGCTGGCCGGCATCAATGGCAAACCACAGGTCATTGAATATGGCAAGCATACCCCCTGGGATTATCTCTTGAGTCTACGGGCGCCCACCCTGCTGGAAAAAGTGCTGCAGCAGCCGCACAACCAGCTGCCGCTCACGGCGCCGCTGGCGCTGCCGGAAAAATGGTAGGAGGCGACAAAGATGGGCCAGTTGTTGGAAACACTTTATGACGTGCTCTTTCATCCAACGGCGGCGATGCGTCGGGTGGCCAGCGAAAAGCGCGTCGGCCAGGCCGTCCTCGTTTTTCTTGTCAGCGTGCTGCTGCCGGTGTGGGGGCTCTATTTCGGCCTCAAAGCGGCCGGTATGCCACAGACCATCAGCGTTGTGGTGCTTTTTCAGCTCTTGGGCAGCTTGCTCTTATGGGTTATAGGCGCTGGCCTTTTGCACCTCATCGCCGAATTTTTTGGCGGCCGCGGCTCGGCGCTCGGCCTGTTCGCCGCCTTAGGCTTTGCCCAGTTTCCCCGCATCTTTATTGTTCCCCTCTGGGTGCTGGCGGCGCTGCTGCCGGACGGTGCGCGGCCGCTGGCTATGGCCGCTTCGGCTCTTTTCATCCTCTTTTGGATCCTTGCCCTCCATGTGGTGGCGATTAAAGGCGCCCATGCCCTGGGCGGAGCCAAAGCCGCGCTCGTGCTGGCCATTCCTTTTCTGGCCGCTATGGCGATTGTTGCCATGATTGTCATCTTTGTCAGTGCTGTGGCTATGCGCTGGCCGCTTTTTTATTGAAAAACTTTTCTAACCGCGGAGAGCGCAGAGGCGCGATATTTATCGCGCTAAAGATTAAAAATATCCCCTCCGCGTCCTCCGCGGTTCCTTATATTTCCTATTTTGAAGTTATCGGTTTTCAGGCTAGACTTCAATGTTTTCATGTTTTTGTGATGACGTTTATGTCATGAACATCTCTGCGGTTCCAGTTGCCGCGATTTATTGGCATGATTATCTTTGTGGAAATTTTGGTGAAAAACATGACTATTAGTAAAAAGACGAGCATATTTATTACTGTAATGGTTGTCATCCTGCTGGTTGGCGGCTGCGCCGGCGAGCCGCCGCTGCCGCCGGCAGCCGGCCTTACGCCCCTTGAACCGGGAGCGCTGGCCGAGTGGCCGGGGGCTATACGCCAGCAGGGCGACGGTAATGTGGTGCGGGTCGTGACCGGTCCCGTCCTAGGCGCGGTTAAAGCGCTGGAACTGGCAGCCGGCGGGCAGGGAACGGTCGAATATGGGCAAGACGTTCCTGCCGGCCCTGATGTCGTTGCCCAGCTGCGTCTGCAGTTTCTGTCGACCCAGGGGACAGGCCGGGTCCAAATCAGCGCCCTCGACGACCAGGGCAACACCGTTGGCGCGGTTGGCTGGGTCGTGACCGGTCCGCTGCCTCCGGCGCAAGCAGGCGTAATATGGCTGGACAAACGGCAAAGCGCCAACTACAAAGGTGACTGGCTTACCGCCGAATATCATGTCCAAGATTTATTGGCCGAATTGGCGCCGGCGATTAAGCCGGGCGAAGTCCGGCGCTACCGTCTGAGCGTCCAGGCCGGTCAAGGCCAGCATGTGCTTGTCACCAAACTGCAGTTCGGCCGCGATACCGTAAGAGTCCTGGCCGTATCGGCGCCGGCCGGCCAGCTCGAGGCCGCGCTGGGAGAGACCGTGCGGGTCGAGATAGGTCTGCGCAATACCGGCAGCCAGCCGCTGCGTGACCTGGCGGTGGAACTGGTCGAACCCTATGGCTTTGGCCTGGTCCTGTTGACGCCAAAAACCCGGACGGTAGCCGAACTTGCTCCTGGTCAAGAGGTGCCTCTTGTCTGGCAAGTGCGGGCCCAGCGGCCCCATGCCGTTAACTTAGGCCGGCCTTGGCCAGTGCGCTTTGCCGTCAACGGGACGCCGCTCGCCGCCGAAATCGCGGTACGGGTGCAAGACACTCGTCCCGGTAAAGTATTTTACGTTATGACCGAAGACCTGGAAGCCATTGATGCTGCCGGTTATCCCAAAGCCTGGGGCAACGGCAACGGCTGGCTGGAACCGGCGGAAGTGCTGACCCAAATGGTGGGCAAAGCGGAAAAGCTCAATGCCGTGGCCGAAACCTACGGCGCCAAGTGGACCCATTATATTGCCTGGCCCCTGGTGAAGGCCGCCCAGTGGGCTGACAGCCAGTCAACTACCGGCCGGTGGGGACAGGTCGCGGCCGCTCTCCGTCAGTCGGTGCAGGAACAAGCCAAGCGCGGCCATGAGTACGGTATTCATCTCCATCTTGACTATGATCCGCACCTGCCCGGCAATGTGCTTTCCTACAACCCTGCTGTGGACGGATTGTGGGCCAACCACCTCCGCCATGGCTGGGCCCACAGCCTGGCGGAAGAAGGTGATTTTGACGCCTATAACAGCCGTACCGGCACGCTGTATACGTACCAGCGGATTCTGGACGAACTAGCCGCTGATTCCGGCCAGGGCCAGCTTATCACCGCCCGCGTCGGCTCGTTCGATTTCGGTGACGGGCCGGCGGATGAGGCCATGAGCACCCGCGTTTACCGCAAGGTAGGCTTGTGGGGGACAAGTGATGCCGACGGCAATGCCGGCGGGATAACGGCCGGCGCTTATGGCGGGGAAATCTATTTTGCCCGGCCTGATGACATCAACTGGCCGGCGGAGCGTCTCGACGCCGTCGCTCTTGTCGAGTTCAGGCCTACGCCGCGCCAGTTCATCAACTATGATGCCCAAAGTGCCGCCGTCATGAACAGCCTGGCTAAACAGGGCATGGATTTTTTCCTTGCTGATGGCCAGGTGAAACCGGGGGTGCACGCTATTGTCGGCTTCACCCACGCGATGTTCGTCATGGGGAGTGGTGACTGGCAGAGTTTGGAAGGCGGCCAATTTGACGCGATCGGCGAACACCTCCGTTACCTGAAACAGGAGTATGTTGACCGCGGCCTGCTCCAGTTTGCCACCGCCGGTGAATTGGTGCGGGCGTACCTTGATTATTATGCGCCGGCGCCGGTTGCGCTGTACGGGGCGCGGGTGGCCCACACGGCCAATGTCTCGGAGTATGCCGTGGACATTCTTGGCCGTGATATTCCGATTGACAACGAGCATCCCCATCGGGTCAGTGTGAAATATCCGCTGTATTTGCGCGACAGCGCTTACCGCATTGCCGTGCTCAAAAACGGCGAAGAAATCTACAGCACCTGGGGGCTGCCTACGCCTTACAACGACATCGTTTTTACCGTTAACGACAGAACCGCGAAATACACTTTAAAAGTTTACCATAATAAATATTTATTTAAACTAGTCCAAGCACTGCGGACTGTAAAAGCAAAAATATTTATTTTTTAAATAAAGAATATTATTTAAATAGTGAGAAAATGCCGTAAATTACCAATTATTAGCAGGATATTTGTCACTGGGTGCGAATATACACGTAATTAGGTGTAATATTTTGATTGCGGGGGATATTAAATGGTTAAAGCTACCGTTCTGGTTATCGATGATCAGCCTGGTATCCGGCGGCTTTTGACGGAAGTGCTGGCGGAGGAAGGATATGCTGTATATACCTCGGCAAACGGTTATGAAGGTATCGCCATGGCGAAGGAAATTAAGCCCGCTTTGACCCTGATGGACATGAAAATGCCTGGAATGGACGGCATTGAAACTTTGCGGGAGATGAAGCGTCTCGGTCTTGGGGAAAAGGTGCTGATGATGACGGCTTATGGCGAACTCGACCTGGTGAATCAGGCCCGTGAGATGGGTGCCTATGGGTATATTACCAAGCCTTTTGACATCATCGCCTTATGTCAAATGATCCGTGAAATTGCCGGTTCGGCTGATTCCCGCCGATTAATGATTGGATAGCATGCACCCGGTTGGACCGGGTGTTTTCCTTTTGCGGCCGTGGTAGCCAAGACTGGCTCGCTAGGCAGGAATTTTTTTACTTTATGGCGAAGTGTTCCCCTGAAGAAGGGGGATAGGTATGGTTTGCAGCAGTAAGTCTACTCTTGCCTTGCACTGTCCGCGGTGTGGCAACATCCAAATGCATGAGTTCAGCCGGTTCACCATCCGTCAGGCGCACCGGCAGCGCTTGGTCTGCAGCTGCGGACATGTGCAAGCGATCGTAGCCAGCACCTGTCGCCGCCAATACTTGTTTGAAATTCCTTGCATTGTCTGCGGGACAAGCCATATTGTCGCTATCGACGGCAAGCGTTTTTGGCGAGCCAGAGCGGATAAAATCTATTGTGCCCAGGAAAACTTAGAGTTAGGTCTGGTTGGTGACCGTCGACAGATTGAAGAAACCATCCGGTGCGACCGGGCGGAAGTTGCCAATTTGCTTGGCAGTGACGATGGAGAAAATATTAAAAATCCACCGGTTATGTTTCAAATCCTCAATCTTGTTCATGATCTGGCAGCCAGAGGCGGGATACACTGCCAGTGCACGAATGCGGTCCTTGAAGCCGACATTCTTGCCGACCGGATTGTGCTGAAATGTATAAATTGCGGCGCCCGTCAGGTTATTGGCGCCGGCAGCCAGGCTGACCTTGAACAAGCTAGCGCCATGGCGGCCATCGAATTGACGCGCCAGCGCCGCCGGCGTCATAAAGCGAATAACCGCAGGAGCAGCGAGGAGGTACTTACGTGAAGTTTTTTCTCGATACAGCAAATATCACCGAAATCAAGGAGGCCCTGGCCCTCGGCGTAGTGGCCGGCGTTACGACCAATCCTTCCTTAATTGCCAAGGAAAAGCAGGATGTCAAGGCGGTTATCCAAGAAATCGCCCGCCTTGTTCCCGGACCGGTAAGCGCCGAAGTTATCGGCGTCACCTTTGCCGAAATGGTGGCGGAAGCGCGCGAGCTGGCCAAACTCGGGGATAATGTGGTAATCAAAGTGCCGATTACGGCTGACGGTTTGAAAACGGTAGCCGCGCTGACTGCCGAGGGGATTAAGACCAATGTCACGCTTATTTTTTCCGCCAATCAGGCCCTGCTGGCCGCACGGGCCGGCGCCACTTATGTCAGTCCGTTCGTGGGCCGGCTGGACGATATCGGTCATGACGGCATGAAATTGGTGAAGGATACGACCGACATTTTTGCTATTCATGGCATTGAGACAGAAGTTATTGCCGCCAGCATTCGTCACCCCCTGCATGTTACCCAGGCGGCTTTGGCGGGCGCCCATATCGCCACCGTACCGTATAAAGTGCTGCTGGCGCTCGTAAATCACCCGTTGACCGATGCGGGTATTGCGCGGTTTCTTGCAGATTGGCGCAAAGCTAGGCAATAATGTTGACTTAAAAAGGAGATGAAATAAGAAAATGGATCGTGAACTAGCCCTGGAATTTGTGCGGGTTACCGAAGCGGCGGCCATCGCCTGCGGGCGCTGGATGGGCAAAGGCGATAAAATTGCCGCCGACCAGGCTGCCGTTGACGCCATGCGGCAGGCCTTTGACAGTGTAAGCATCAGCGGCACCGTGGTTATTGGCGAAGGCGAGATGGATGAGGCGCCCATGCTGTATATTGGCGAAAAAGTCGGCGCCGGCGGCCTGGAAGTGGACATTGCCGTCGACCCGTTGGAAGGCACTAACCTGGTGGCTAAGGGCCTACCGGGATCAATCGCCGTTATTGCCATCGCGCCCAAAGGCGGGCTGCTGCACGCGCCTGATATGTACATGGACAAAATCGCCGTTGGCCCGGCCGCGGCCGGTAAAATTGATATTAATGCCCCGGTGCGGGAAAACTTAAAAGCCGTTGCCAGCTCGCTCAACCGCAAAGTGGAGGACCTGACGGTCGTTATTCTTGACCGGCCTCGCCACAGCAAAATAATTCAGGAAGTGCGGGAAGCGGGCGCCCGTATTAAACTGATTTCCGACGGCGACGTTTCCCCGGCGATCAACGCCGCCATCGAGGGTACGGGCGTCCATATGCTGCTCGGTATCGGCGGCGCCCCCGAAGGTGTCATTGCTGCCGCCGCCCTTAAATGCCTGGGCGGCGATATGCAGGCTAAACTATGGCCGGAAAATGAGGCTGAGGTGGAGCGGGCCAAACAAATGGGCATTACGGACATTAACAAGGTGCTCACCATCGACGACCTCGTTCATGGTGAAGATGTCATGTTTGCCGCCACCGCCATTACCCAAGGCGATTTGTTGCGCGGCGTTAGCTACTTTGGCGGCGGGGTGCGCACTCACTCGATCGTCATGCGCTACAAAACCGGCACGGTTCGTTTTATTGACGCCATTCACAAACTGGACCGCAAACCGCTGTTCATAAAACGGTCATAATTCATAACAACCTCCTGCGTTGCCAGGAGGTATTTTTATTGTTGCGGTTCCCTGGGTAGTTTGCCAAATGAGGAAAAATAAGGCAGCGCATGCATAAATTGAGGATTGGCGGACAATGCTAACTTACCGAGGTGATAGCATTTGATCCGGCAGATACTAGCTGCCATGTCCGCCCCGTTCGTTTTGGCGGCCGTACTGGCTTTTAGCGTTCTTATCGGCGGTCTGAACCTGGTAGGTCCGGCAGCGGCACAAAAGTTTTCCACCGTGCAGCCGGCGGGTCTTGCTGCGCCAGCTGAACCGCCGGTACCAAAAGCGGCAGCAGAAAAACACCAAAAGCAAATAATTCGTACCCATACGGTAGTGGCGGGCGAAACGCTAAGCGACATCGCCGCCCGTTACGGTGTCGATATCGAGACCCTGCTTGCCGCCAACCCCAATATTAGTGGCGAAACGATTTATCCGGGCGACGAGCTTGTCATTCTGCCCCAAAAAGGGGTGCTGCATACCGTTGATATCGGCGATACGCTCTGGCATCTTGCCAATCTGTACGGCGTCGATGTAGAGCGGATTCGGGAGGCCAATGGCAAACAAAATGATTTTCTCGCCATCGGGGAAAAAGTGTTTATTCCCGGCGGCCGGGTCCGCTACAGCCATGTGGCGGCCCGGGGTGCAAATTTCCGCTTCATCTGGCCGACGCAGGGCGAGATTTCCTCACTCTTCGGTCAGCGTTGGGGCCGGCTTCACACCGGGCTCGACATCGCCAACGACATTGGCACGCCCGTCCGGGCGGCCCGCGCCGGGCGCGTGATTTTTACCGGCTGGAAGGGTGGTTATGGTTACACGGTCATGATTGAGCACGGCGCCGAATACACCACCCTGTATGGCCATCTGGCCGACTATGTGGTGACGCCCGGCCAGTATGTCCAGACCGGCCAGGTTATCGCCTACATGGGTAACACCGGTTACTCCACCGGGCCGCATCTGCACTTTGAGGTCCGCCGCGGCGGCCAGCCAATAAATCCGTTGGCGGTGCTCCCGTAGGGAATAAAGCTGACCGGCGGCGGGAAAACTAACACTACCGGCAATCTACCAGCCAGAGGGAATATGGCCTACGTTATTGCTTGTCTCATGGCCTCGCTTAGCTTTCTGCTTAATAAAGCGCTGCTAAAAACCGTCGGGCCCAAAGCCATTGTCAGTTTCAGTCCGGCCGTGGAAGAAGCGGTAAAGACGCTACCCGCCTATTATCTGTCGGCCGACATCCTGGCTACCCATGTCACATTTGGTTTACTCGAGGCGGTTTATGACTGGCTGCCGAAGCGGAAAAGCAGCGGCAAGGCGGCGCTTTTCAGCCTTATTGGGCATACCCTGTTCGGCCTGGCAACGATTGCTGCCCTGTGGCTTGCCGATAGCGTCTGGATGGCCCTGGCCGCCGGTTTTGCCTGCCATCTTGCCTGGAATGCCGCAGTGGTTACATTCTATGCGCCACGGGAAGGAAGCGGTGGACAATGAAGATTTTTTACACCTGCGACTATTGCGGGCAGGCTATCGACACCATTGAGGTAAACCAAGTAGACGAAGCAAGGTTTGGCTTTGACTGTTTGACGGCCGAGGAACGGGAAACATTAGTCCGCGTTGATCCGCTGACCCAGGCTATGTATGTACAGTCGCTCTGTGACGCCTGTATTGAAACATTGGGCCTTGATGATGGCGATTTGCCGGCCGCACGGCATATCTGGCCGGTGCACTAAGAAAAAGAGGCAGGAAATGCTCCTGCCTCTTCTAAATTTCATCAATCATAAGAAACGCCGCGTTGCAGGTCATCAGCCGCGAAAGTGTCGACGCCTACCTCATACTTCATTTCCGCTTTGCGCTGCCCGTCGCGGTCGGTTTCGCCAATCAGGTCGGGGTAGCCGGCAGAGGATTTGCCATCAATGTTTTTGCCGTTCCAGAAACGGTATACGCGGGTTTTGTCATCGGCCAAAATAATCACCTCCCTGCGCATAGTTTTTCCGGATTTGCGGACGGCAATTAGGAAAAATTTTAATCGAAACAGCGGCCTGTTTGGCCGTAAGCGAGGCCGGGCCCTTTTGACGTCGGCCGAGGGATATGGTATTGTTAAAAGGAACATGATAGAACTAACGCCTGTTGGTTCCGGTCTGGCAAGGACAGCCCCGCCGGTCAAGCAACAGGCTAGGCGTGTTTTCCGAGCAAAGAGGTGTGAGCATGCAACCACTATTCGACGCGATCCAGACCGACAAGGCCTTGCAGCAGGCCTTGGCCGCCTGCACTGCGGCCAACAAGGCTAGCCTGATCTACGGCTTGACGGGAACGCAAAAGAGTGTTCTCCTCGCAGCCGCTTACAATAAAAAACCGCGTGCCACGTTTATTATCACCGTCTCCGGGGAGAGTATCGACCAGCTTAAGAGCGATTTAGCCACGCTACTGCCGACAGCGCCGGTCTTAGAGCTGCCAGCCCTTGACCTTGTCACTTTTTCAGCCGCGGCCAAAAGCCTGGAACTAACGGCCCGGCGGCTGGATATTTACAGCCGCCTGCTGGGCGGGGAGCCGGTCATTGTCCTCGCGACGCCCGAAGCCATTATGCAGAAGGCGCCGCCGAAAGAGGAACTGGTAAACAGCCGCGTCAGCCTGGTTGCCGGCGGCATAGTTCAGCTCGAAAAACTGTTGGCAACCCTGGTGCGCTTTGGCTACGAACGGGTCGACCAGGTCGATAATGTTGGCCAGTTCAGCGCCCGGGGCGGCATTATCGATATTTTCCCGCTTAATCGCCCCAATCCGCTGCGGTTGGAGCTGTTTGGCGATGAAATCGACTCACTTAGGGAATTCGATCCGGCCACCCAGCGGTCGATTGGCGCCGTGGACAAAGCAGACATCATGCCCATCATTGAGCCGGAGTACCGCGGCAGGCGAACTACCGTACTGTCTTACCTTCCGGCCGACGGCTGCGTTGTTTTTGATGAACCGGCCAGGGTGCGGGAAGCTATGACCAAGCTGGTCAAGGAAAACCCGGAAATCAAGCCCCGCGTTTATGCCTGGCCCGATATTGCCGCCGCCGCGCAAGGCTTCAATATTGTCTATCTGTCGCTGCTTCTCCAGAAAACGCCATACACCGAACCGGGCGAGATTCACAGCATCACCGCTAAGGGCATCGCCCCGTTTCACCGACAGATGGAGATGCTTGTTGACGAGCTTAAAGCATGGCGTGACCGCAAGCTGCAGGCCGTTATTTTCATGACCAACCGTGACAAGGCGGTGCATTTGCAGCAGAATCTGACGCAGGAAGGCGTCAGCGCGGTCTTTAGCGAGCAGCTGACTACCCTTGTTCCCGGCACGGTCATGATTACCGTCGGCGTGCTGGCCGGTGGCTTTGAACTGCCCCATGCCAAACTGGCAGTGCTAACCGAAAAAGAAATCTTCGGCCGCCAGAAAAAAGGCTTGCGCCCCCGCGCCGCCAAAGGGCAGCAGATCACTTATTTCCGCGATCTCAAGGTCGGCGACTATGTGGTCCATGTCAACCACGGCATTGGCAAGTATGCCGGTGTCGAGACGCTGGAAGTCGGGGGCGTGCACCGCGATTATTTTCTTATCCGTTACGCCGGTGAAGACAAAATTTACGTGCCTACCGACCAGGTACACCTACTGCAGAAATACATTGGCGCCGAAGGCGAAGTGCCGCGGCTTCACCGGATGGGCGGCACCGAGTGGCAGAAGGCGACGAGCCGGGCCAAAGCGGCCGTAGCCGACTTGGCTAAGGAACTTATTGCCCTCTATGCCGCGCGCCAGGTGACGCCAGGCTTTGCTTTCGAGCCCGATACACCGTGGCAGAAGGAATTTGAAGAAGCATTTCCTTATGAGGAAACACCTGACCAACTGCAGGCCATTAGCGAAATCAAACGCGACATGGAAGCGCCGCGCCCGATGGACCGCCTGCTCTGCGGCGACGTCGGTTTTGGCAAGACCGAGGTAGCCATCCGTGCCGCCTTCAAAGCCGTGATGAGTGGCAAACAGGTGGCCGTGCTGGTGCCCACGACCGTTTTAGCCCAGCAGCATTACCAGACGTTCAGCAGCCGCTTTGCCGGTTTTGGCCCGGTGGTCGACGTTATCAGCCGCTTCCGCAGCCCCAAAGAACAAAAAGCCACGCTGGCCAAGGTGCGCGCCGGCCAGGTGGACGTTCTTATCGGCACCCATCGCCTGCTCAATCCCGATGTCCAGTTCAAAGACCTCGGCCTTTTAATCGTGGACGAGGAGCAGCGCTTCGGTGTCGCCCAAAAGGAAAAACTCAAGAAATGGCGCACCAATATTGATGTATTGACATTGAGCGCCACCCCCATTCCGCGCACGCTGCATATGTCGTTGGTCGGCGCCCGCGACATGAGCATTATCGAGACGCCGCCGGAGGAACGCTACCCGGTCCAAACCTATGTCATCGAATACAACGAAGAGGTCGTCCGCGACGCCATCCGCCGCGAACTTAGGCGGGGCGGGCAGGTATATTTTGTCTATAACCGCGTTCAGACCATCGACAAGATGCACAAACGGCTGAGTGAGATTTTGCCGGATGCGCGCATTGGCGTAGCTCACGGGCAAATGAGCGAGGACCGGCTTGAACGGGTGATGCTCGATTTTTATGAGGGAAACTACGATATTTTGGTCTGTACCAGCATCATCGAGAACGGCCTGGATGTGCCCAATGCCAACACCATAATCGTTTATGACGCGGACAAATTCGGCCTGGCCCAGCTCTACCAAATGCGCGGCCGGGTTGGACGCACCCATCGCATGGCCTATGCCTATTTTACCTATCAGCGGGACAAGGTGCTAACCGAGGTGGCGGAAAAGCGCTTGCAGGCCATCAAAGAGTTTGCCGAACTGGGCGCCGGTTTCAAAATTGCCATGCGCGACTTGGAGATCCGTGGCGCCGGTAATATTCTCGGGCCCCAGCAGCACGGCCATATTTTGAGCGTTGGTTTTGAAATGTACTGCCGGCTGCTCGACGAAGCGGTGCAGGAACTCCGTACGGGCAAGGCTATCGAGCCGCCGCCCGAGCCGGTATTGGAGTTCAATGTTGACGCCTACCTCAGCGGTGACTATATCAGTGATGCGATGCACAAAATTGAGGTATACCAACGGATTGCCGCTATTCGCACCGAAGAACATATCAGTGAACTGGTCGATGAGCTGATCGACCGGTTCGGTGAGCCGCCGCAGCCCGTGCAAAATCTGTTTATGGTGGCCCGCGTCAAAAATTACGCCCGGGCGCTGGGCATCCGCTCCATATTTCAGCGGCGCGACCATGTGGAGATCCAGTTTACTGATCGGCCTAATATTGGCGTTGACGACATTATCGCCCTGAAAAGCAGTTACCCTGGCCGCGTGTCCATTCAGCCCGGTCCCCCGCAGACGCTGCGGCTGAAGACGGCGAATCTGACCGAGCCGATTCTTGACTGGCTGGTCAAGGTTTTGCGCCCCCTTACCGAACCGGCCGAAAAAAAGACGGCATTCGCGCCGCTTACTACTGGCGGGGACAATGAATAAAACGCAGAGGCCGGATATATACTATCACTAGACAAATGTCAAAAACTGTAGAAAAGGGGGGATACTGGTGAAAGCGACTGGCATCGTCAGAAGGATTGACGATCTAGGCAGAGTTGTCATTCCGAAGGAAATTAGAAGGACATTACGGATTCGTGAAGGTGATCCATTAGAAATATATGTCGACCGTGAAGGCGAAGTAATTCTTAAGAAATATTCACCAGTTGGCGAATTGGGCGATTTTGCCAAGGAGTACTGCGACTCACTTTATGAAGCTATTGGCCATATCATCATGATCGCCGACAGGGATAACGTAGTTGCGGTCGCTGGGGCGTCAAAGAAAGAATTTCTCGGTAAGCCGCTAGGGCCTGCTGTCGAAAAAGTCATGGAAGAGCGCAAGACGGCGGTTATCAATAATCCCGGTGAATACAAGCACTGCAAAGGATGCGTCACGGATTGCGAAGACGACCAGACCTGCAAGTTCACAGCGCAAGTGATTTCGCCCATTATTGTCGAAGGGGACACCATTGGTGCAGTAATTATCTGTTCCAAGCAACCAGGCGTCCAAATGGGAGAAATGGAAGTTAAACTAGCCGAAACCGCTGCAGGCTTTCTCGCCAAGCAAATGTCTCAATAACAACGCCTTCTTGGTTGGTTTAAGTAGCGGACGCCGTTCGCTACTTTTCTATTGGCCGGCGTTCTTCTGAATGCAAACGCTTTTGCCCGGAAAGTATTTCCCCTAAGGGTGGAATTTTGTTATAATATAAAATGCTTCAAGCGTGAAAGAGTATGCCATGGGTTAACATTCAGGAGAGGACTGACTGGTATTGAGCAAGGATACATTCCTAAAGGGCGCCTTGATTTTAACGGTTGCCGGCATTATCGTCAAAGTTATCGGGTCGGTCAACCGTATTTTATTATCACGGCTACTAGGTGGAGAAGGGATTGGTCTGTACCAAATGGCCTATCCCATTTATCTTTTGGCGCTCAGCATTTCGTCGGCCGGGATTCCGGTAGCGATTTCTATTTTAATTGCCGAGAAGATCGCCCTTGGCGACTATCGCGGCGCTAACCGCGTTTTCCGCATTTCGCTGGCGGTACTGGCGGCAACCGGTATTATTTTTACGTTTTTACTCTACTACGGCGCAAATTGGCTGGTAGAATACCAGTTTGTGCGCGACCCGCGGGCCTACTACGCCATTGCCGCTTTGGCGCCGGCCATCTTTTTTGTCACCATCCTCTCCAGCTACCGCGGCTATTTTCAGGGACTGCAGCTCATGACGCCCACGGCCGTCTCCCAGATTGTGGAACAGCTACTGCGCGTCGTCACCATGATCGTCCTGGCGTATCTGCTGCTGCCCTATGGCCTCGAGTACGCGGCCGCCGGCGCGAGTTTCGGCGCCGGTCCGGGTGCGGCCGCCGGTCTGCTCGTTCTTATCTATTATTACTGGCGCCAGCGGGGTGAATTCCAGCGCAAAATCGCTGCTCAGCCCGATATGCGGCAGGAATCGGGTTTCCGAATCATCACCCGTATCGTCCGTCTGGCCTTGCCGGTATCGCTGGCCAATATCATGCTGCCAGTTGTTTCCAATATTGATCTCCTGATTGTGCCGGCCCGTCTGGAAGTAGCCGGTTATACGGTTGAGCAGGCGACGGAACTTTTCGGCTATCTAACCGGGATGGCGGTGGCCCTTATCAACTTGCCAACCATCCTCACTGCATCGCTGGCGGCCAGTTTAGTGCCGGCCGTGTCCGAAGCCTATACGCTCGGCAACCGGGCGCGCATTTACCAGCGTACGGCAACAGCCATGCGCATTTCCAATCTTATTACCATTCCGGCCTTTGTGGGGATGTGGCTGCTGGCCACGCCCATTTCGCAGATGCTGTACGGCACGCCTAACGCCGGAGTGCCGATTGCCATCCTCTCGGTAGGCATCGTCCTGCTCGGCATCCACCAGGTGACGACAGGGGTGCTGCAGGGCCTTGGGCATACGGCCATTCCCCTTGTTAACATGGTTATTTCGGCGGTGGTAAAAGTCATTATGAGCTGGACGTTGACCGCCATGCCATCCCTGGGGATAAAAGGCGCCGCCTGGGCGACGGTAGCCGACTTCGGTGTTGCCGCCCTGCTCAATATGTATTTTGTTTATCGCTATGTAGGCTTCAGCCTTGACTGGAAAGACACGTTTAAAACAGCGGCGGCGACAGCCGTCATGGGCGGCATTGTGCTCTTGACTTATGACGCCGTTATGACCAAAACCTTTAGCAATACGCTGGCCACGTTGGCGGCCATTGCTGCGGGCGGCGCCGTGTACGGCATTGTCCTCTTACTGGTAGGCGGCGTCAGCGAACGGGACGTCCAGCGCATTCCGCGGGTAGGACCTGATTTAGTCCGCCTGCTACGCACATTCCGATTGTTGAGGCGATAATATGGGCAAAATCACGATTGTTGGACTGGGACCGGGGGCCTTTAGCCTGCTTACTGTTGAAGCCTGGAATACGCTCCGGGCGGCCAAATCGCTGCTACTGAGGACGGCGCGGCACCCCTGCGTGGACGATTTGGCGCGGCACGGGCTTTCGTTTACGAGTTACGACGCCGTTTACGACGAAAAAGCCTCGTTCGAAGAAGTCTACCAAACGATTGCCGCTGATGTCGTTTCCCGCGCCGCCGGGGGTGAAGAAGTGGTCTTTGCCGTGCCAGGCAGTCCCCTGGTGGCCGAGCGCACGGTGGTTCTTATCCGGGACCAGGCCAAGGGGCAGGGCATCCCGGTCGCCATTGTGCCAGGCATGAGTTTTCTGGAAGTACTTTATACCCGTTTGGGCATCGACCCTATCCACGGTTTGACGGTCGTAGACGCGGCCGAGGTGGACAAGCTGCCGCCTGACCTTCCGACCGGCCTGGTCGTGACCCAGGTTTACAACCGGCAGGTAGCGTCGGAGACCAAGCTTACTCTCATGGACTATTTTGGCGATGATTATCCCGTTACGGTGGTGCAGAGCCTCAGCCTGCCTGAGGAAGAAGTCCGGACCATCCCCCTGTACGAATTGGACCGCCTACCGGTGATCGACCACCTTACCAGTGTGTATGTACCGCCAAGACCCGTTAAAGCCAAACGCTTCAATCTTGCCCCCCTCATCGAGGTGATGGCGACCTTGCGTTCGCCGGGCGGCTGTGTTTGGGACATTGAACAGACCCATGCCAGCCTGCGGCGCTATCTTGTCGAAGAAGTGTATGAAGTGCTGGAGGCCATTGACCTGGCCGATGCGGACAAACTATGCGAGGAGCTTGGCGATCTGCTCCTGCAAATTGTCTTTCACGCCCGCATCGCCGAGGAGAGCGGCGCCTTTTCCATGCAAGACGTAATTGACGGCGTAACGGAAAAGATGATCCGCCGCCATCCCCATGTCTTTGGCGATATCACGGTCCGCGACGCCGCCGAGGTCGTGCTTAACTGGGAGAAAATCAAAAAGCGGGAAAAAGGGGGGACGCCGGCGTCGGTCCTTGCCGGCATCCCGCAAGGCCTGCCCAGTCTGATGTACGCTTATAAATTGCAGGCCAAGGCGGCGAAAGTCGGCTTTGACTGGGACGATATCGGCCCGGTATGGGCGAAGGTTGACGAAGAGCTGGCCGAACTCCGCGCCGCGGTGCAAAGCGGCAAGCAAAGCTGCTGCGAAGACGAATTGGGCGACGTCCTGTTTGCCGTTGTCAACCTGGCCCGCTTTTTAGACATTGATCCCGAAACCGCCCTCAATCATACCAACAACAAATTTCGGCGGCGGTTCGCCTATATCGAAGAAACGGTTGCCGCGCAGGGCCTCAGGTGGCAAGACCTCTCCTTGGCCGAGCTCGACCGCCTGTGGGAGGAGGCCAAGACCAAAGAAACAGGAAAAAATAAGTAATGTTTGGTAATTGGTAGAAGGAATAAAAACCGGAATAGCGAATAATGCTATTCGTAACAATTATGGACAACTATATTGAGGAGGAAGGATTGTGAATAAAACCGAATTGATCGCCAGTGTTGCGGAAAAAGCCGGCATGACGAAGAAGGACGCAGAAAAGGCGCTTAACGCCGTTTTTGCCAGCATCGAGGAAGCGCTGGCCCAGAACGACAAAGTGCAGATTATTGGGTTCGGCACCTTTGAGGTAAAGACCCGCGAAGCCAGAAAAGGACGCAATCCGCAGACCGGCAAGGAAATCGACATTCCCGCCTCGAAGAGCCCTGTCTTCAAAGCTGGCAAAGGTTTGAAAGACGCTGTCAACAAGTAAGGCGATACATAGATGTGGAAAAACCAGGTGCAGGCCTGGTTTTTTTCACTTTGACATAGAATAAGGGGAGGCTATTTGCGGCCGTGACCGGGAAAATATTAATTGTGGAAGATGAAATCAATATCCGCGAACTGGTCCGCTTCAATTTGGAGAAGGAGGGTTATGCCGTGCTTGAGGCTGAGGACGGCAATACAGCATTGGCGCTGGCGCGGCGCGAGCGGCCTGATCTCGTCGTCCTCGACCTGATGCTGCCAGGCAAAGATGGCCTGGATGTGTGCCGGGCCATGAAGAGCGCCCGCGAGACGGCCGGTATCGCCATTATAATGCTCACCGCCAAGGCGGAGGAAGTGGACAAAATCATCGGCCTGGAGATGGGCGCCGACGATTATATGGTTAAGCCGTTTAGCCCGCGGGAGCTTTTGGCCCGCATTAAGGCGGTGCTGCGCCGCAGCCAAAAAGATGCACCGCTGACCGGCGAACTGGTGGTCGGCAATCTAAAACTCAACTTTAGCCGTTATGAGGCCCATATCGGCAAAGAAAAGCTTGAACTTACCCCCAAAGAGTTTGAGCTCCTGAAACTGTTCGTCACCGATGTGGGCAGGGTGTTTACGCGCGAACAACTCTTGGACAAGGTCTGGGGGTACGAATACTTCGGCGATACCCGGACCGTAGATGTACATATCCGCCACCTGCGGGCCAAACTAAGCATTGACCCTGTTCTGGCCGAGGCCATTGAGACAGTGCGCGGCGTCGGCTACCGGTTTCGGGAAATTTAACAATTTGTTAACATGGATTTAACAACGGTGGAACGCATTCATGTTATAGTGCTGGGAGAGAACCTTAGGAGGAAGCCCTATATGGAATATAAAATCCAAATTAATAAACTGAAGCTTTATTATGGGGATACCCTGGCACTGAAAAAGATTTCCCTAAATGTGGTAAAAAACAGCGTTTTGGCCCTTATCGGCCCGTCCGGTTGCGGCAAATCGACTTGTCTGCGCACCATTAACCGGATGAATGACCTTATTGACAATGTCCGCATTGAGGGCGAGGTGCTGCTGGACGGCATGAATATTTACCATCCCGGCACCGACGTGGTCATGCTGCGCAAGCGGGTAGGCATGGTGTTTCAGCGGCCTAACCCCTTTCCCATGTCCATTTATGACAATGTCGCCTACGGCCCCCGTATTCATGGCCTGAAAAATAAGGCGCGCCTGGATGAGATAGTGGAAAAAAGCCTGACCGGCGCCGCTTTGTGGGATGAGGTAAAAAACCGCCTGCACAGCTCGGCAATGGGTCTGTCGGGCGGGCAGCAACAGCGGCTGTGTATCGCCCGCCTCTTGGCGGTTGAGCCGGAGGTGCTGCTCATGGACGAACCCTGTTCGGCGCTCGACCCTATTTCGACGATGAAAATCGAGGAACTGATTACCGAACTTAAGACCAATTACACGATTGTCTTGGTGACCCACAATATGCAGCAGGCCGCCCGCGTTTCCGACTACACCGCCTTTTTCCTAAACGGCGAGCTCATTGAACATGACGAAACCGGCGCCATTTTTACCCGCCCCCAGGATAAACGCACTGAAGATTATATCACCGGTCGCTTCGGTTAACAGGAGGGAAAGACGTGGTAACGAGACAAAGTTATGATCAGGAGCTGGAAGCGCTTAGGCAGGAACTGCTGCGCATGGGCAATGCCGTGGCTATGGCCATTGAGGATGCCGTCCAGTCGCTGGCCAAACAGGATGTTAACCTTGCCCGCAAGGTAATTGAGGGCGACGACATCATTGACAAGATGGAAGTGGACATCGAGGACAAGTGCATGGTCCTCATTGCCCGCCAGCAGCCGCTGGCCCGGGACCTGCGCATCATCAGCACCGGCCTGAAAATTACGACCGATCTGGAGCGTATCGGCGACCACGCCTATGATATTGCCAATGTCACCCTACGGCTGGCCCACCAGCCTCTCATCAAGCCGCTGGTCGACATCCCCCGCATGGCCGGCATGGCCCAAAAGATGCTCCATAATGCCCTTGAAGCATATTTTAAGCTGGATATTACGCTGGCCGAGCAGGTCTGTCTGGCCGATGACGAGGTCGACAACCTTTACCAGCAGATTTTCCGGGAACTTTTGACCTATATGATGGAAGATCCCCGGACGATCAGTCAGGCGACGCAGCTTATTTTTGTCGGCCGCTACCTCGAGCGCATCGCCGACCATGCTACCAACATCGCCGAATGGGTCATCTATCTGGTGACCGGCCAACGCCTGCGTAAGAAATAAAAGATTTGAGCTTATCCCCTGCATTACCCCCTTAGGGTAGACGGCGTTAAAAAAGCCCATTTGTTACAATGGGCTAAGCTTCGTCATCTTAAGGGGATTTTTCTTATTTTATTGGGCTTTTGCCAATGGCAGGGTGAAGGTGAAGGTGGTGCCGGCGCCCGGCTCGCTCGTGACGTCAATTTTGCCGCCCAGGGTTTCGATGATATGTTTGACGATAGCCAGGCCGAGGCCGGTGCCGCCGGCGCTGCGGGAACGGGCCCGGTCGACGCGGTAGAAGCGGTCAAAGATAAAAGGCAGGTCTTTGGCGGGGATGCCTATCCCGGAGTCCTGAACCATGAAGACGGCTTTGTCGCTATTCTGCCACCATTTCAGCAGCACCTTCCCGCCGTCCGGCGTATACTTAATGCTGTTATCGAGCAGGTTTACAAACACCTGCTTCAGCCAATCAGGGTTGGCCATAACCGCCAGTGGCTGGGCCGGCGCATCAAGCAGCACGGACAGCTTTTTGGCCCGCCATTGGGCCGATAGCTCCTCGACAACGGTGGCCGCCACTTTATATATATCGGTAGGCTCAAGCCGGGTTTGCTGCCCGGTTGTCCGGGCGTCCAAACTGGCCAGTTGCAAAAGATCGGCGATAAGGCGGTTCATACGTTCCGCCTCGCCATGAATTATGGTAACGAATTTGGCGGCCAGCGCCGGCTCCCGGATGGCGCCGTCGAGAAGGGTCTCGGCAAAACCCTTGATTGCCGTCAGCGGTGTCTTAAGTTCGTGGGAGGCATTGGCGACAAACTCGGCCTGCCGCTCATGGATTTCCTGCAGGGCAGTAATGTCGTGAAAGACGGTAAGGACGCCGCCGCCTTCGTCGCCAAGGGGAGCAAGAAAGACCTGAAAGACGCGTTTTGCGCCGTGAAGGTTGGTGCGGAGCTGAATCAGCCGGTTTTCACCGGTAGCCACTGTTTCCCGGACGGCTTTATCGAGCAGACTGTTGCCGATAACCTGGATGTTGTGCTGGCCCAGCATGGCGCCGGTGATGGAAAACAGCGAAGCGGCCCGCAGGTTGAAGTCAGTCACCCGCCCATAGCGGTCAAGCAGGAGAACGGCATTATCCATATGCTGGAGGATGAGTTCGAGCTTATGTTTTTGCGCCACGATTTCCTTTAGCTTGTCATCGAGCCGCGCCGCTAGGTTGTTCAGCGTATGGCCTAAAATTTCGATTTCGTCGCCGGTCTTGATATGAACGCGTTTATCGAGTTGCCCTTCGCCAATAAGGCGGGCTACGTCCGTGATTTCCTCCAGCGGCGCCGTGTACTTGCGGGCCAGGCGGATGCTGAAGGCGATGGCGAGCAGGGTAGTAACGACAAAGGCGGCGAGCAGCGCCGACCGAATCCGGTTATAGGCCGTTTCCACATGGGACAGGGTGGTGGAGAGACGGACAACGCCAATGATTTCGTTGCCGCTTCGCATAGGAATAGCTACATACAGCAGGTTTTCGTCCAAGGTAGTGCTGTGGCGGATAGCCGTGCCGCGGCCGCCGGCCAGCGCGGCGGCGATTTCAGGCCGGTGCAAGTGGTTTTCCATCAGGGCCGGGTTTTCCCGTGAGTCGGCCAGTACGACACCGTTAGGGTCGATAATGGTGAGGCGCAGGTCGACCTCGGCCCCGAGCTCTTTGGCGATGGCGTCAAGGTCGGCTTCCGCTGGCGGACCGCTTATATGGACCCGCAGCAGCTGTTCGGTGATTTGGGCCTGGGTAAACAGATTACCGGTCAGGCGTTCAAGGTTATACTTGTGAACAAACCAGAGAATATAGCTGCCAAGGGTAGCCAAAGTAAGAATAATGAGCAGCAAAAACGAAAAAATGAGCCGGTTGCGTAAACTAAAGCGAAACATGGCGGTATACTCCTGTTTTTAACAATAATACTACAGTATTTTGGATTTGTGTGCAATTATGACTATATTATAGGGTGACCAGCTTACGGCCTCCCTGTCCGGCAATTTAACATAGCGTTAACATTGGTTTAACACAACGATTGCAGAACGGTTTTATAATGAAAGTGCGAAGACAAACTAATAAAATGAAGACAAACTAATAAAAACAGGTACAGGAGGTCTTGTTTATGAATTTGTTCCGTAAACCGAAAATGCTGGCGGCGGCGCTGGCCCTTATGCTGGGCGTATCGCTGGCGGCAGGCTGCGGCCAGAAAAGCGAGCCCAAGACAGGTGAACTGCAGGGCACGGTCACCGCTTCGGGTTCAACGGCCCTCTTGCCGCTCTTGAAGCCCGCCCAGGAAGAATTCCAAAAGAAGCACCCCAAAGTTACCGTTAACATCGCCGGCGGCGGTTCCTTTACCGGTATGAACCAAGTGGCCGCAGGGTCAGTCAATATCGGCAACTCCGATGTCGAGCTTCCCCCTGAACTAAAAGACAAAGGTCTGGTTGACCACAAAGTTGCCGTAGCACCTTTCGTGTTTATCGTTAACCCTGACGTGACGGTCGACAACCTGACGCAGCAGCAATATATCGACATCTTCACCGGCAAAATCACCAACTGGAAAGAAGTCGGCGGTAAAGACCAGAAAATCACCATTATTCACCGCGCTAAATCTTCCGGTTCCCGCGCGACCATTGCCCAAGTCGTCCTGAAAGGTGCCGCCTTTACTGACAATGCCGTTATCCAGGACTCGAACGGCGCTGTCCGGGCCGCCATTGCCAGCACTCCCGGCGCCATCGGCTATGTCGATGCTCCATATGCCGACAATACCGTAAAAGTGCTGGCTTATAACGGGGTAAAATATACGCCGGAAAACGTAATTAATGGCACCTACCCGGTCTTCGCCTATGAGCACATGTATACCAAAGGGGAGCCGACCGGCGCGGTAAAGGCATTCATTGACTACGTCATGAGCAAAGAATTCCAGGAAACTTACGTCGAGAAAAACGGCTTCCTGCCGATTACCAAGATGAAGAAATAGGAAACCAACAGCCGCGCCTCTGGCGCGGTTTTTGGCTTTCCTGTAAATCATGCAATTTTTAACGAAAAGTTAACATTCTATTAACAAAGGCAGGAGCGGCGGTGTTTATAATAGCCATGAGGAACTTTTGATTTAGAGCGGAGTGTGAATGACATGGCGACTTTGGTCAATGCCAAAGAACATAGCTTAAAACTGGCCTACGACCGTTATGTGCGCTACTTGTTTATTGCCAGCGCCTTCTTAATGACCGTCATCATCCTGTCCATTATTATCTTTGTCGGACAGCAGGGACTGCTCACCTTTAAAGACGTGGAGCCCGGGGAATTTTTCCTGTCGACCAAGTGGGATCCTACGGAAAATCATTACGGCGCCCTCAGTTTTATCGCCGGTTCCCTGTACGTAACGCTGCTCGCGGTGCTGTTTGGTGCGCCGCTTGGCCTGGCCGGCGCTATCTTTATGGCCAAAATCGCGCCGCCGTGGCTCCGGGAAATTATGCGCCCGGCCACCGACCTCTATGTGGCCATTCCCTCGGTTGTTTACGGCTTTGTGGGTCTTACCGTCCTGGTACCGTTTATCCGCGTGCAATTTGGCGTCAACACCGGTTTTGGCCTGCTGGCCGCCGCCGTTATTCTGGCCATTATGATTTTGCCGACGATTATCAGCATTTCGGAAGACGCCATTCGCGCCGTACCGCGGGCGCTGGAGGAAGGCTCGCTCGCGCTGGGGGCTACCCGCTGGCAGACGATTACCGGCGTTATCCTGCCGGCGGCGCTGCCTGGCATATTGACGTCGGTTATTTTGGCCATGGCCAGGGCGGTCGGCGAGACGATGGCCGTGCAGATGGTGATTGGTAATACGCCACAGCTGGCCAAGTCGTTATTTATGCCGACTTCTACCCTGACCAGCGAAATTGTGGTTGAAATGGGTAACACTCCCTTTGGTACGGCTTGGGGTAATTCGCTCTTTCTTATGGCGCTGGTGCTGCTGCTCCTGTCATTAGCCATGATCCTGGTTATTCGCCGGGTGGCGGCAAAGGGGGCGGTATAAATGGAACGCTCTGTCGAAGGTGATCGTTATTGTGCCGTGCATATACCGCTAAAAGGAATGATTGTCGTGTGGCAACGCCTAACAAACCCCCGTGCTATTGATAGATTGGCTAATGCGATTATGTGGCTGGCAGGGATGGTTATTCTGGGAATTTTGGCTGCTTTTCTTGCTTATATCTTGTATAAAGGCGTACCGGTACTGTCGTGGAACTTTATCACCGGCATGCCCAGCGACATCCGCGCTGGCGGCGGGGTGGGGCCGCAGTTTTTCAATTCGTTTTATATTCTCTTCTTATCAATGCTGTTTTCTATTCCGGTAGCCCTTGGCGCCGGCATCTACCTGGCCGAATATGCGCCCGCCAGCCGCCTTACCGATGTTATCCGTCTCAGCACGGAAAGCCTCGCCACCGTACCGTCTATTGTCCTCGGCTTGTTTGGCATGATTATTTTTGTTAATATGCTGGGGTTGGGCTTCAGTATCATCGGCGGCGCGCTGACGCTGTCCCTCCTCAACCTGCCGGTGCTGGTGCGGGTAACGGAAGAAGCGATCCGTACCGTGCCGGCGTCCTATCGGGAGGCCAGCCTGGCCCTGGGAGCCACCAAGTGGCAGACGATTTGGAAGGTGGTGCTGCCAAACGCCCTGCCTGGCATTATTACCGGTATTACGTTGACTGCCGGCCGGGCGTTGGGCGAAACGGCGATCCTCATTTTTACCGCCGGGACGACCGTATCACGCCATCTGCCGGATTTTGACCCGTTGGCCGCCGGGGAGACGTTGGCCGTGCACATGTGGTATGTCATGGCTGTCGGTTTGGTGCCGGACCGGGTCGAGATTGCCAACGGCATCGGCGCCCTGCTGATTATTGCCATTTTGGCCTTTAATCTTATGTTTACTATTCCGGGGCACTTGCTGCAGCGAAAACTAAAGGGGAAATAGGAAAAAGGTCGTGAAAATACCCTGTTCGCGGCCTTTTTTCCACCTATGCAGTTCTTAAAACTGTGTTAAGAAATGTTAAGTTATGGTAAAGTGCCGTCAAAGTCCAAGAAAATAATGGTAGTATCTACCCCAAACAATATTGGTGGGGGATACTATGGACGGCATCAGGCAAAAGCTACTATCGTGGTGCAAGGATGGCGGGAAATGGGCTCGGGGAAATTGTTGTGAGCCGAATGCAAGGCGGTTTAGCAGTCTTGGCGGTTTAATGCGGTTTAATTGTCAGCCAATTTAGGGCCTAGGAACGTAACTAATAAAACCCCAATTGCCAGTAGCTGGCAATTGGGGTTTTTAACCAAAATTACAATGCGTCGTTATATATATTGCGTACGACTTCCGGTGTCGCCGGCACAGGCGCCAGATCTAACAAGGTTTTAAGGCTGGGGGTTTCAAAGGCGAGTTTAACTAGTTTATCAATATCGCCAGCCGCAAAGCCTTCATCGGCCAAGCAAGCGTTTATTCCCATCGATTTAAGCCATTCTTTCAAGGCAGTGTATACTTTGTGGCTTTCGGTTTCTGCCCCGGTCAAGCCAGGGATGATCGGCGCCAAAATATCTGCCAGGATGGCGCCTTTGGCAGGATAAATTTGTTTGACTACGGCAGGCAAGAGTATGCCAAGCCCTTTGCCATGGGCAAGCTCGGGACGGACGCCGCTCAAGGGGTGTTCAAGAGCGTGCGTAAAATGCAGCAGACCGTTGTCGAAGGAGATGCCTGCGATCAGGGAAGCATAGAGGAGGAAGTAGCGCGCCTGTAAATCCTGCGGATCTTGTTTTGCCCGGGGGAGGTATTCGGCGACTAATTTGATTGTTTCACGCGCCAGACTAATGGCAAACGGATTATTTACCGTGGTTGTAGCTGCTTCGACAACATGGTTAACGGCATCAATTGTTACATAAACTGTTTGATCGGCCGGAAGCATTGTCATTAGTGCGGGGTCATCAATCGCATATAGCGGGTAAATGCAGTCATAAGCAATGGCAGGCTTATATTCTTTTTCCGGGATGCTGACCACGGCGAAGCGGTCGACTTCAGTACCGGTGCCGTGCGTCAGATTTATCGCAACAATCGGCGCTGCTTTAACGGGTGTAAACTTAAATTCATAAAGGTCTCTGCCCGTTTTATCAGTATACTCTAAAAGGATGGCTACGCTTTTCGCGGCGTCAATCGGGCTGCCGCCACCGATGGCGATTACGGCTTGAGCGCCAAAAGCGCGCGCAAGCTGTGTCGCTTCATCTACTTGATCGACAGTTGGATTAGGGGTTACTTTGCTGTAGAGAGTATAGGCGATGTTGGCAGCGTCTAAAGCCTGCTTTACTTTATCCCATGCACCTGTTTTAATATGTGAAGATTTGCCTGTTACAACAACGACTTTGTTAATCCCCCTTTTGCTCAATTCTTGGGCGATATCGGTCATTTTACCGATGGCGCCTACACCGAAATACACCGTTGTTTTAGCGCGAATTTCACTGATAAGGTTAATGTCGATGCTTTTTTCCCACATAGTAGCACCTCTTTTTTAAAATTAATGTGTTTAATTTGAGCATATACGGTTGGAGGAAATTTGCCAAATCTGAATTTGTGAAAAAAATAACTATTTTAGACTGATAAAAGTTAATATCAATGTTTTTGCATTTAAAAAACAAAAAAGTACCAGTTTTCACAAAATGTCATGCTGCTGAATTGCAATAGCAATTGCAATCCCTGGGAATTTACCGAGGATCGTAGGAAGCGTAGGGTGATAAAAATAATATTAAACCACATGTTTTACTTGTCTTCTGCCATACTAAGAGGTGAGGAGGTGCACCATATGTCAAAAATGTGGAAGAAATGGTTTTGGTTACCGGTGCTTTTATTGGCAGTTGCCTTAGTGCTTGGTGGCTGCAATTTGTTTAAGCCGCCCCAGCCAAAACCGCAGCCCGCGCCGCCGTCGCCACCACCCCAAAAACAGGCCGTGCAAGGGGCGGAGCCGGATATAACGGTTTATATGCATGAGACCGGTGAAAAGAAGACCATGAAAATGGAAGATTACATCGCCGGGGTTGTGGCCGGGGAAATGAAAAACGACTGGCCGGTTGAAGCACTGGCCGCCCAGGCCATTATCGCCCGCACTTTTACCGTGGAGGCCATCGAGACGAAAGGCGGCGTTCCGGCACGAGGCACGCAGGCGTCAACCGATATAAAAGAATTTCAGGCGTATAATGCCGCCGCCGTCAATGACCGGGTCAAGCAGGCGGTGCAGATGACCCGCGGCATGATTATTGCCTATCAGGGCAAACCGGCGAAAACATGGTTTCACGCCAGCGCCGGCGGGGTGACGGCTACGGCCAAAGAGGGCCTTGACTACAAGGACCCCGAGCCGCCCTACATCCAGAGCGTCCAGTCTCCCGACGATTTGGCGCCGCCCGACGTACAGAACTGGACAGTGACATTTTCCAAGGAAGAGGTGAGGGCTGCCCTGGCCAAGGTCGGCCAGCGCGTCGACCGCATCGACAGTTTGGAAATTGGCCAGAAAGGGCCGTCCGGACGGACGACCGCCTTTGTCGTCAATAAGAACGTGCAGGTATCAGGGCCGGCACTGCGGGTAGCCCTGGACAGCACGAAACTGAAGTCGCTGCTCTTAGACAAGGTGGAAGTAAGCGAAGACAGCATAACCTTTACCGGCAAAGGCTACGGCCACGGGGTAGGCATGTCCCAGTGGGGCGCCCACAAACTGGCCAAAGAAGGCAAGAAGCCGGAAGAAATTATCGGCCACTATTATCGGGGCATTACAATCGAAAAACGCTGGCAATAACGTAAAGCCGGGGCAAGACCCCGGCTTTGCTGCTTATATCACGGTTTTAAAAGACGTGTTCTGGTATAAGCTTCCCATAAAATGCGGAAAATACCAAGGGGAAAGGGGGGATATGGTGCAGGACGAACAATGCCGGCCAGTAAAAAAATTATCGGCCCGGTTACCTGAAGCTTCCCTGGCGGAGGCCGGTAGAGAACTGGCCCGTTTGCGCCGGCTGACGGCCGAAAGCGCCGAAATCGGTGAAGAATTGAGCCAGGTCGTTGCCGAGCTGCGTCAGGTTGCCGCTCCGCCGGACGAGCCCTTTATCTTTACGCCGGTGCTGGCCGAAAATGAACGGCTGCTCCGCGCTATTTTCCGCGACTGCGACGATATAAAGTACCGCGCCTTTAAGGCCGGCCAGCGTCAGGCGTTGTTGGTCTATCTCAACTGGATGACCGACCTTACCCTGCTGGAAAAAAACGTCCTGGAAACACTGATGACCCCCGGGCAGGGGGGGCAGGTTAGCGTTGATCCCGGCGCGCTGGTTAATCAATTTTTGACTTCCGCGTCTTTAACCGTGACTTACCAGGCCAGCGAGGCCATTGAGGCCGTCATGACCGGCAACGCGCTGCTGTTGGTCGACGGCATCGCAGAGGCGTTCACCATTGGTACCGTCAAGCATGTGAAACGCACGGTTGAAGGAGCCAAGAGCGAAGGGGTGGTGCGGGGGCCCCAGGATGCGTTTAATGAGACGCTTAGTGACAATATTGTGCTCATCCGCCGCCGTACCCGCGACCCCAACGTCAAAATCCGCGTCCTGAAGCTGGGGGAACGGACCAAAACGGCCATTGCCCTGGTGTATGTCGCCAATTTAGTTAAACCCGGCCTGGTGGAAGAGGTCGAGCGCCGGTTAAACCTGATAAAAGTAGACAGTGTCATATTATCAACAACGGTGGAAGAAGCTTTGAGCGACCACCCCTGGACGCCGTTTCCCCAGGCGCAGGTCACGGAACGGCCGGAAACAATGGTGGCAGCGGTGTATGAAGGGCGGGTCGGCATCATCGTGGACAACACCCCGTTTTCCTTGATTGTTCCCTGCACCTACGCCAATTTATTGCAAAGCACGGATGATTATACCGCCCGGCCGACCGTGGCCAGCCTCATCCGCCTTACCCGCCATGCGTCGGCGTTTCTGGCGATTTACCTGCCGGCGCTTTATATTGCCATTGTCTCTTTTCACCCCGGGATGCTGCCGACGACGCTGGCCATTTCCATTGCCGAACTCAGGGCCCGGACGCCTTTTCCGTCGCTGCTAGAGGCGGTCATGATGGAGATTTTACTGGAAATTTTCCAGGAAGCCATTATCCGCCTGCCGAACAAATTCGCCGGCGCCGCCGGCGTAGTCGGCGGTCTGGTCATCGGCACCACCGTTGTCCAGGCGGCGCTGGTCAACCCGCTGCTGGTGGTCGTTATCGCCACCACCGCCATTGCCTCCTACACCATGCCTTCTTATCACTTTAGCATGGCCCTCCGGTCATTACGGGTACCGCTGTTAATCTTGGCGTCAGTTTTGGGGTTATATGGCGTGATGTTGGGGGTGTTGGCAATTACTACGCATATGTGTTCGCTGCGCAGTTTTGGCGAGTCGTACCTCGGGGGCACGCTGGATATTACGCTGCTCGAAGACTGGAAGGATATGCTGGTGCGGTTTCCTGTGAAATTTTTGCGGGCCCGGCCCAAAGAACTGGGCCCCCAGGAGCGGACCAGGATGGGGGGCGGCCATGGTTAACTGGCAGTAAAATTCACCGGGCAGGGACGTTAAACTTGATTTAATCAGTATTGGCGCCAAAAAATCCGGCCGCAGAAGCGGACAAGGTGGTGAAATACATTGGCTAATCTGGAAGCGAAAAGCAAAATGTCGGCGATCCAGCTCGGCCTTGTCGTGGCCACAACCGCGATCGGCGCGCAAATCATCATAATGCCGGCGGCAATAATTAAACAGGCCGGTCAGGCCACCTGGCTGAGCGTCCTGCTGGGCGGTTTCGTCTTTTACGGGGCTGCCTGGTTGATGGTCAAGCTGGGCAAGCAGTTCCCGGAGGAAACAATGGTGGAATACATGCCGCGGCTGTGGGGACGGTGGGGCGGCGGCATCGTTATCTGGTGGTTCAGTTTAACTTATATGCTTGTTTTCGCCCTGATCCTGCATGGCTTCAGCCAGGCAATCACTTTTATTCTCTTTGACCGGACGCCGCCGGGAATAGTGTCCATGGGCATACTGGCGGTCAGCGCCTACTGCGCCTTGCAGGACTGGGGGACCATCTTGCGGGTGCTGCATTTATTGTTTTTTATTGCTGTCCCTATGATAGTTGGCATATGGCTGCTTGGTCTGTTGAATTTCCAACCGGAAAACATGCTCCCGCTGCTGCCGGAAGATGTCAGCGGGGTACTGGCCGCGAGTTTGAAGAGTTGGGACCTGTACAGCGGTTATGAAATCATTCTGTTCCTCTTGCCGTTAGTGGCCCGGGGCAAAATCAGCCCGGAAAAGGCCGTGGGCGGGGCGTTCGGATGTATGGGCCTGGTCTTTGTAATGATCATGATTATTATTGTCGGGGTATTGACCGCCGCGAGCGCGCAGAATGCGATCTATCCGCCCATAATGGTCATTCGCGGGATCGAACTGCCCGGCACTTTTATTGAACGCCTGGAAAACTATCTGGTCCTCGCCTGGATCCCGGTGGTATTTGATACTTTGGCCGTCATACTGTTTATCTTGGCCCAGATTTGTATGCGGCGCTATGGTTATACCGACCACCGGCCATGGGTAATGGCGCTGGCGCCGCTATTATATTTCGGCAATGAACTGTTGACCGGTTTTAAAGTATACGAGACAATGGGCAAAATAGCGACCTGGCTGGGGCTCGGGTTTTCGCTGGCGGTCGTGCCGCTGACCCTGGTCCTGGCCTGGCGGCGAAAGCGGCGATGGCATGAACGGTGCGGTTAAGAAAAGCGCCCTGGGCTATATGGCCATTATCTGTCTTTGTTTACTGCTTACCGGCTGCTGGGACCGGCGGGAACTGCAGGACCGCAATTTTGTCCTGGCCGTAGCGATCGATGTGGCCGATGCCGGGGAGCAGGGCAGCCAAGCTGCGGCGGTAAAGCGGGCGGAAACCTTTGTCCAGCCCCATGGCGCCAAGCGTTATCGCTTAAGTCTACAGGTATTGCGGTTAGCGGCGGCTGAACCGGAGGCCAAGAAAGCGGCGGTGGTCAAGACCTATGTTATTTCCAATACCGGGGAATCAATCATTGAAATGATCCGCGACATGCTGGGACAGACCAGCAAAAGCCTGTATTTCGAGCATATCCAGACCATCGTGATCAGTGAAGCGGCGGTTAAGCAGGCCGGCTTGACCCCGATCATTGACCTGTTCCGCCGCGATGCGGAAATGCGCTGGCGCATTAAGATATACATCACACCAGGCGAAGCGCGGCCGCTGTTGGAATACAAGCCGCCTACCGGTGAACCGGGAGGGGTATATCTGGCCCAGATTGTCCAGCTTCACTCCCGCAATATCCATGTGGCCGGCGCGCGTACCGACCTCGGGTATATTGCCCAGATGCTTGACAATAACGCTGATGTCATCATCCCGCGGATTGAAATGGCTGACAAGGTCGTAAAGGCAGGCGGGCTTGCAGCGTTTAAAAAGGATAAATTTGTCGGTTATGTCGATGAATACGCTGCTATGGGCCTAAAATTTATCCGCGGCACCGAAAAATCGGCCGTTTTTTCCGTGACCTGTCCGGACCATCCCGGGGAAGTGCTGGCCTTTGAGCTGTTTCACCATGACACCAAACTTACGCCCCATGTGGCGGACGACAAGATTTATTTTACCCTCGACATTGCCATGCGCGGCAATATCGGCGAGATCCAGGGCACCGGCCACGATACCACGAAGCCTGACCATATCCGTAAACTCGAGCTATTGTTTGCCGAAGAGGTGAAGCGGTCGGTCCTGTACGCCAAGGAGGTGTCGCAAGCCCTTGGGGTTGACGCGCTGACCTTCAGCAAAAAATTAAAGGCCCATGAGCCCAACGTCTGGAAACAAATCGAAGACCGGTGGGATGAAATTTACCCGACCATTCCGCTGGTCGTATCAGTCAATGTGACCATCCGTAATATCGGCTCCCATAAATAGCAGTGTGCTGCTTGCACCTGGCATTAAAAGCGGGGGATTTTATGAAGGATAAAGTCAGTAGACGAGTCTTCGGCTATTTGGCAATCATCTGTCTGTCCATACTGCTGTCCGGGTGCTGGGACCGGCGGGAACTGCAGGACAGGAGTTTTGTCCTGGCCGCAGCGATTGATGTGGCCGATGCCGGGGAGCAGGGCAGCCAAGGCGGGGCGGTAACCCGGACCGAAACTTTTGTCCAGCCCCACGGCGCCAAGCGCTACCGCCTGAGCTTGCAGGTTTTGCGTCTGGTGTCAGGCGGCGAAGGGGATGAAAAGGAAGGCGAAGGAAAAACTTTTGTCCTTTCCAACACCGGCCAGTCCATCTTTGAAATGATCCGCGATACGCTGGGGCAGAGCAGCAAGAGTCTGTATTTTGAACATATCCAGACCATTATTATTAGTGAGGCAGCGGTAAAAGAAGCCGGCGGCCTGGCGCCTATCCTCGATTTTTTCCGCCGCGACGGGGAAGCGCGTTGGCGGATTAAAGCCTATCTTACCTCGGGCCAAGCGCAGCCGCTTTTGGAGTATATTCCGCCCAGCGGCGAGCCGGGCGGGATATTCCTGGCCAAAATGGCTGACCTCCACCCGAAAAATGTGCATGTGGCGACCGCACGGGCTGACCTGGGGTATATTTCCCAGCATATTGATGCCGAGGTCGATGTAATCATGCCGCGGATTGAGCTGGCTGATAATATGGTGAAACTGGGCGGCCAGGCACTGTTTAAAAAAGATAAATTTGCCGGGTATCTAGACGAATATGGTGTAAAAGGGTTGCGATTTATCTACGGCAGCGAAAAAGCGGCCATTATAACGGCTGGCTGCCCGGACCACCCCGGGGAAATACTGGTCTTTGAGCTGCTTGACCAGGATACCAAACTCGAGCCCCATGCCGAAGGTGACAATATTTATTTTACGCTGGACATTGCCATGCGGGGCAATATCGGCGAGGTGCAGTGTTCCGGCCATGACAGCACGGACCCTGACTACATTCGGAAACTGGAAGGGCTGTTTGCCGAAGAAGTGAAGCGCAATGTTTTATATTCTCTGGACGTTTGCCAGAAATTGGGGGTGGATGCCCACCGTTTCGCCGGTAAATTAAAGGCCTATAAGCCCAAAATATGGGCAAAAATTAAGGACCGGTGGGATGAGATCTATCCGACCGTTCCGCTCGTAGTGTCCGTCAATATAACTATCCGCAATATCGGCGAACATAAGTAAGTTACCCTAAAACCACGCTCAGGAGCCACAGGATAACGGCTGTAGCGGCATACCCTACAGCCGTTTTGCGTGCCAGGGCGGCTTCCCGTTGCCGGGCATTATGCTTGTCAAGAACTACGGCCAGCCGCCATGAGGCCAGGGCAGTGCCAAGGAGGACGAAAAGCAGCCAGAGCGTTGTTTTATGTACGATCAGGTAGGCTAGTTTTTGCCAGACGGTGTACATGTCGATACTCATGGTAATTTTCCTTTCCGGTTTGTTTTCGGCCCTAAACTGTTTTTCCATTGCCCGACCAAGATTATTTTTGACCAAGCAACCGCAAAATATCATGCCGCGGCCAAAACCAAGACCCAATCGGATAAAATATACCGCTAAAGTGTTCATGCCAATAAATTGCCACCACTTTCCACTTACTAATTTCCAGGGTCGAAAGACTGGTAATTTTTTACCTCTCTTCCTCATAAACATCAATGAGATGCGTTGCGAGGAGGGAAGGGTATGCCGATAGATGATAAAACGCCGAAGTGGCGACACCAAGTCACCCTGGTTGACCGGGAGGAGCTGACGGTCGAAGGCGTTGTTGGCCTCGGAAGCTATGATGAACACGAAATTGTAATGGAAACAGAACGGGGCACGCTGGTTATCAAGGGTGAAGGGCTCGATATCAAACAGCTTAGTCTTGACAAAGGCAATATTACGGTCGAGGGCATGATCAAGTCGCTAACCTATGACGAAGAGACGAAGAACAAGAAAGGGCTGCTCGGTCGGCTGCTTAAGTAAGGCCCAAAGCTCGCGAAAGGAGAAAAGCCTTGCGCCGCCTGCTGATTAAATTGTGGTGTCTGCTTCTCTGCCTTTTGGCGCTGGAAGCGGCAGCCTATGGCCTGGCGTGGTGGATGGCCGATTACAGCCGGCGGGCGGCTGCTATTCGTTTCAACACCGCGGCTGCGACGTGGCAGCCGGTGAAAAACGTTCCCTACGCCGACCTGATTAACCGCCATTCCCGCGCCGCCGGGGTAAGCGCCCAGGTTGTCGCCGCTGTCATTCAGGCGGAAAGCTCTTTTCAGCCCCAAGCCCTATCGCGGGCGGGCGCCTATGGGCTGATGCAGATTATTCCCGATACCTGGCGGCAGGTTAACGCGCGGATCAAGGTCTGCGCCGGCCGGCATGCGGGCGATTGCACGCGCGAGTGCTTTTACGACCCGGAGCTTAACATCCGGGTGGGAACGGCATACCTGGCAGAACTTGCCGGGCGGTATCCGGGGCGGCTGGATCTGGCGCTGGCCGCTTATAATGCCGGGCCGGGCGCCGTCGATTATTACGGTGGTATACCACCCTATGCCGAAACACAGGAGTATGTCGCGCGGATTATCAACTATTGGGAGCAAATGCACTCCCCGGCTATGCCGGTTGAAGCGGCCGGCGCAACGTGGAACCGGGCGCGGCGCGCACTGGGCTGGCTTCTGGCGCTGACGCTGTTTATGCTGACCGTACTGGCGCAGTGTTTGTATAAGCTGCACCGCTCCTGGCGATGGGGGTGAGAACGTGGAAATAAACGTCCAGGCCAGCGCTTTCTCAACGATGGTGCTGACCGGCATGCTGCTTGGCCTGTTATTTGATTTTTACCGGGTGCTACACAGCTGTTTCAAGCCCCGGTGGTTTATCACCGCCATCGGCGATCTGGCCTACTGGCTGGTCGCCGCCGCCGTCACCTTCGTGGCGCTGCTGGGGGCTAACGGCGGTGAGCTCAGGCTGTATGTCTTCCTGGCGCTGGTGACGGGCGCCGCCGGCTATTATCGCTTGCTCAGCCGTCCGGTCAGGTATTTATTGATGCGCCTGGTCCGGACTGTCGCCGCCGTTATGCGGTGGATGCGCTTAATCCTGCTGTGGCTCTTGGTTAAACCTGTTGTTTTGGTAGTGCGAGTAATGTGGTTGCCGTTTGGCTATGTTGTGCGGCTGGCTGGCAGTCTGCGCCGGCCGCCGGGCCCGCCGCCGGAGGAAAATGTTCCGCCGCCAGGCTGATTTTATATTCCCAGAAAGAGGAATTTGCCTCGCCGTCGCGAATATGAAAACATAACATCTCACTAAAGTGGTGGGTAGTAATGGCGCAGCCAAAGCAAGGGAAAAAATATCGTCTTAATTGGTTCCGACTGGTAATGCTGGGGCTGATCGGCTATTTCGGCTATGTGCTGTACGGTCAGTATACCGAGCTTGCCGCTATCCGCCAGGAAACGGCGGCAACCCGGGCCCGGTTGGAGGAGGTTCGACAGCAGAACAAGGCTTTGCAGGAAGAGCGGCAGCGCCTGACAACGCCGGCCTATGTGGAAAAACTGGCCCGCGAGGAACTGGGACTTGTCAAGCCGGGCGAAGTGCCGTTCATTCCGGCCGGACGCAATTAGGTTTGTAATATTTTGCGTGGCGGCAACATTCCTTGACACATTTTTCGGGTCGAGGGTATAATATGGTTGCAAAAACACTAGTAGTTTTAAGGAGGAAATTTGATTAGCATGTCCATTGAGGTTGGCAGCGTGGTTGAAGGAGTGGTGACAGGGATCACGAACTTCGGGGCCTTTGTCGAACTGCCGGGAGGAAAGGTTGGATTGGTGCACATTTCGGAAGTTGCAGATGTATACGTCCGGGATGTCAAAGATTTCCTGAAGGAGCAGGACCGGGTAAAAGTTAAGGTTCTGTCCATCGATGAACGCGGCAAAATCGGCTTGTCTATCAGGCAACTGCAGGCGCCCAGCTCGCCGCAGGGATCAAGAAAACCACCTGTCAACGACCGGCGTCACAGCCGACAGCATTCCCTCTCATTTGAAGATAAACTGAGTAAATTCTTGCGCGACAGTGAAGACCGCCTTTCCGATTTAAAACGTAATACCGAGTCCAAACGGGGAGGACGCGGCAGCGCCCGCCGGGCGGAGTAGGAATAGATTTTAAGGAGCATTCTTCGGAATGCTCTTTTTATCATAAAAAAGTAAAAAGGGTAAAGCAGGTGAATTTATGATCAAAGCGGCGATTGATATTGGCACAAACTCGGTGCGGCTCTTGGTCGCCGAGTGGCGGGACGGGCGGCTCCACCCGCTCTACAGGGACCTGGCCAGCACGCGTTTAGGCCAGGGCGTGCAACATAGCGGCGCCCTCAGCGCCGACGCCATAGCGCGTACCGTGCGGGCGGTGGCGGATATGGTCCGCGCCGCCCGCGCCCGCGGCGCCGACGAAGTGGTGGCCTTTGCTACCAGCGCCGTGCGGGAAGCGGTTAACGGCCTGCGGTTCGCGCATTTGTGCCGCGATTTGGCGGGAGTGGAGGTGCATATTTTCGACGCCATGACCGAGGCGCGCCTTGCCTACGCCGGGGCGATGCTCGGCGACACTGGGCCTGGTGGTTGCCTTGTCGTCGACATTGGCGGCGGCAGTACTGAATTGGCCTACGGGCAAGGCGAGGTACTTCAGGTGGCCGAAAGTCTGAAGCTTGGCGCCGTCCGGCTAGCCGAACTCTTTCCTGCCGGGCAGGGCGGGGTGGTCAGTGATTTGTCGGCGGTAAATGACTATATTGGCGCCGCACTGGCGGCTGCACCGCGACTGCCTTGGCCGTCCCGGCTGATTGGCGTCGGCGGTACGGCAACCTCGCTTGCCGCGATTAAGCAGCAGCTTACGGTGTATGACAGCGCAAAAGTGCACGGGTTCTATCTGACGCTCGGCGATATTGAAAGCCTATTGGCAGAGCTGGCCGCCCTGTCGCTGGATGAGCGGCGGCGTGTACCGGGACTGCAGCCCGAGCGGGCCGACATTATTGTCTATGGCGCCGCCATCCTGGCGGCTGTTGTCAAACGGTTCGGCGCCGACGGCGTCACGGTCAGCGAACAGGATATTTTGGAAGGGGTAGTTAATTACCTGGCTGTCTACCATGGCGCCTGGCGCTTCGACAAGAAACTGCCGATCCTGTAATTGTTTTTACTACCGGCCGGATTTGTGGCAGGTAGTTTTTTTGTATTTTCGCCCACTCCATGTCGGAATTTTTTTTCGTGGCAGTATTTATTCAGACATGTTTTACTTGGAATTTTCTGTAAAATAATAATACGACAACTGAGCAGGGGTGGAAAATATGCCAAAAGTATCAGTCATTACTTTACCATCGGAGGCAGTACAGGCGCCTGGCCGTGCGACGGCGCCCGGCCGGCCGGCGCGAAAAATATCCCGGTCACGCATCTTCCGTCGTCTGGGCGAATTTGTGTTGTCAATTGTACGCCCCGACTACCTTCTGGTCAACGTTTTGGCGTTTTTATTGGCTCGCGTTTCCATTCTAGGCGAAATGGCGCCCTTTGGCTTAGCCTTTTTTGCAGCCGTTGCCCATACGGCGCCGCAGCGCGCCTTTATCACCGGTTTATGGGCGACGGCCGGGGTGCTATCGGCCGGCCATTATCCCGAGGCTGGCGTTTACGGTTTTTCGATTGTGCTGTACTTGCGTCTGGCGGACAAGCTATCGCGCCTCGAACGCAAAATGCTGGCCATACCGCTCTTCTTTTTTGCCTCGGTAACCCTAAGCGGTCTGGCCTTTGTCGCCTGGCAGCAGGCCACTCTGTACAGCGTCCTGCTGGTTCTGTTTGATGCCGCCCTGTGTATGGTCCTCGCGTGTCTGTTCGCCTACGGGACGCCGCTATTTATCGCGCGGCGGCCTGGCGCGCTTGCCGGTGAAGGCGTTCTCTACGCCGTCATTATTCTGGCCGTCGCCGTTGCCGGTCTCGGCGATTTCAGCGTGTGGGGCTACAGCCTGCGCAACATGACCGGCAGCCTGCTCGTTATGGCGCTCGCCCTGGCCGGGGGTCCGGGACTGGGCGCAGCGGCGGGCGTCGCCGTAGGTCTGGTAGTGGGGCTAAGTGATGGCAATGCATCAATGGCTATAGCCCTCTATTCCCTGGCCGGGTTGTCAGCCGGCCTGGTGCGCCTGCTGGGCAAGTTTGCCGTAATCGGTGGCTTTGTCCTGGGGAGCGCCCTGACGGTGCTTTATTTTGGGGATACGCTAAAATTGGTGACAATTCTTACCGAGATAGCGGTGGCCGGGGGCCTGCTATTGGTTGTACCGGCGCGCCGGTTGGCGTGGTGGCAGTCCGGACAAGCTACGGCCGGAGAAGCCGGCTTTGATGAAGACAGCGAGCGGCTGGCCGCGGCCGCTGCTAAATTGACCTGTCTGGCCGAACTGTTTCATGATCTGGCCGGCGCCTTGGGTGAGTTTTCCGACGACGTGCAGGGGGAAATGCGCCACAATGAGCTGACCGCCCTGCTAGCTACGGTCGGCGAGCGTGTATGCGGCCCCTGCGAGCGGCGGTCCGCCTGTTGGGACCACGATTTTTACCGTACTTATCAGGCGATGCTGGATACGCTCGCGCTGGCTGAGACGGGGGCGCTCACGGCCGGCAGTTTGCCGAAACCGCTCAGGGACAGTTGCGTCCGGCGTAAGGAGGTGGCCGAGACGGTCACCGCGGTGGCCGAGCGCAGCCGCACTGCCGCCTTCTGGCACAAAAAAATCGGGCAGAGCCGCCGGATAGTAAGCGAACAGATCAAGGCCGCCGGCGCCGTCATTGCCAATTTGGTCCAGGAAATTCGCCGCCAGCCGCAGACCGACGAGGAAATGGCCCGGTCGCTTAAGGACAAGGCCGCCTTAATCGAATGTCCGGTCGACGAGGTGCGGGTAAGCGGCATCGGCGCCAGAGCTACGGTAGAGATCTGCAAACATCCTTGCAGCGGCGCCCGGGAGTGTCTTAATACCCTCTTGCCGCTGGCGGCCAACCTGCTACATGAGAAGATGACCCTCCATGCCGAGTGCGGCAATGCCATGCGGCGGAAAAAGTGCCGGTTGACCATGCAGGTCGCCCAAAGTTACCAGGTGCTCACTGGCATGGCGTCAGCCGCCAAAGATACAAAGGGGGTATGTGGGGATACCTGCATGGTAATGCCGCTCAGCCGCGGACGGGTGGCCCTCGTGCTCAGCGACGGCATGGGCAGCGGCAACGAGGCGGCGACGGAAAGCGGCCGGGCGGTCAAGTTTCTCCAGCGCCTGCTCGCTGCCGGTTTTGACGTCGATCTGGCGGTAAAGACGGTCAATTCGATGCTTGTACTCCGTTCGCCGGACGAGACCTTTGCTACCATTGATATGGCGATTATTGATACCTATTCGGGGGAAGCCGAATTTCTCAAAATCGGTTCGGCGCCCAGTTTTGTCAAACGGGTGCGGGAGGTTGCGACCATTAAGTCGGCTTCACTGCCGATTGGCATCTTGAGCCAGATTGAGTTCGACCCGGTTGAGGTCCAGCTGGCGGCCGGCGATATTATTGTAATGGTCAGTGACGGGGTGGCAGATGCGCCTTACCGCGGTCCGGACAAAGAGAATTGGGTGGCTAACTTCCTGCGACGGACGGCAAGCGTTGAGCCGCAGGAAATCGCCGATAAACTGCTGTGCCAGGCGCAGGAACTATCAGGCGCCAAACTCCGGGATGACATGACGGTACTGGTAGCAAAAATTTGCGACCGGTCACCTTTGGTCCAGTAAGTATGGCTTATCAGGGATAATGTCGGCCCCATTGGGGGCCTTTTTCTTTGCCATGATAAAATCGCCCGATTGGGACAGACTATCGCCAGTGAAAAATCTAAGCAGGAAATTGTTCGGAGCCGGGAGAATAGAGGGTATAGCAGGAAGTTCGACCACGTTACGGGACGGTGAGCAGGTGAACGGTATCTCTTTGGAGAAAATTGTCGCCCTGGTGATACTGGCCGGCGAAGTCATGCTGAAAAACGGCGCCGAAACAAGCCGGGTGGAGCAGACGATGGTTCACATGGCCCGCGCATGCGGGGCCGCCAAAGTAGAAAGTTTTGCCATTCCAACCGGCGTGTTTGTCACCGTGACCGACGGCGCCGGCAATTCCCTAACGACGATGCGGCGCGTCTATAACCGCACGATCAACCTGGACCGCATCGCCAAGGTCAATGAACTGTCACGGCGGCTGGCTGACCACCGGCTGGACTACGAGGCGGCCCAAAGCCTGCTACAGCACATCGCCAAGGAACGGAGCGGCTTTTCCCTCGGACCTTCGGTAATCGCTTCCGGCGTAGTCGGCGCTGGGTTTGCCGTTCTCCAGGACGCCGGTCCGGGCGAAGCCGGCTTTGCTTTCCTGGCGGCCGCCTTGGTGAGGTATATCGCCCACATTGTATCGCGGCTGCACGGCGTGCGTTTCACTTTCGAGTTCCTTGGCGCAATGGCGGCGGCGCTTACCGGCGTGATGGTCAATTGGCTGTGGCCCCAGATCAGCCGGGATATTGTTATTGTCGGCGGCATCATCCCCCTTGTGCCGGGTGTGGCAATTACCAACGCCATTAGCGACGTTATCGCCGGCGATCTGCTAAGCGGCTTGTCGCGCGGACTGGAGGCGGCCCTGACGTCGGTAGCGGTGGCGATGGGCGTGGTTATCGTTCTCGCGATATCGGTATAGGGGGGGAAGGCTATGGTGATAAAACTTGCCGCTGTTTTTCTAATGGGTACGGCGGTAGGGGTGCTGTACCGCATCCCGCGCCACTTGCTGTTATATGGCAGCTTTACCGGCGCCGTCGTCTGGCTGGTCTACTACGTCGCCATAATCAGCGGGGCGAATGTTATTTTTGGCGCTTTTGTCGGCAGTGTCGCTGTCGGCTTTTTATCCGAATTTTTGGCCCGGCTCATGAAAAAGCCGGCCACCATTTTTGCCATTCCCGGCTTTTTGCCGCTGGTGCCGGGCCGGGAGGCCTATACGGCGATGCGTTACATGGTGGAAGGCCAGTACGGACAGGGAGTAGCGACGGCCATGCACACCATGCTGACCGGCGGCGCTATTGCTTTTGGGATTTTCCTTAGTGCGACCGTGTACCGGCTGGTGATAAATTATAGGGTGGCGAACGCGAATGCTATTGACAAAGGTTAAGACCTGGGTGGAGCGGCACCGGCTGCTGACGGCCGGCGACCGGGTGGTGGCCGCCTGCTCCGGCGGCCCCGATTCGCTGGCCCTTGTTCATATTTTACACCGGCTGCAGCCAGCCTATGGCTTCGATTTGGTCGTCGCCCATGTCGATCACATGCTGCGCGGCGCCGAATCGGCGCGGGAGGCAGAGTTTGTGCGCGCTTTTTGCCGGCAGCTCGGCCTTGATTGCCGGGTAACGGCGATCGATGTTCCGCGCGTGCGGGCGGAGCGCGGCGGTTCAACCGAGGAGGTGGCCCGGGCGCTACGCTACGCTTTTCTGCGCCAGGTGGCCGATAGCCTGGGCGGGGCGAAAATTGCCACCGGCCATCACCGCGACGATCAGGCCGAAACCGTGCTGATTAATTTTTTGCGCGGCGCAGGACCAAGGGGCTTAAGAGGAATGCAACCGGCCGCCGCCGGTATCATTCGTCCCCTTCTGAGCGTAACGCGGCAGGAAATCGAGGCCTATTGCGCGGCCGCGGGCCTGACGCCTTGCCTGGACAGTTCCAATTTGCACACCGACTATCTTCGCAACCGGGTGCGCCTGGAACTGCTGCCGCTACTGGCGCGCGAGTACAATCCGGCTATCGGGGAAAACCTTGCCCGGCTGGCGGAAATTATGGCCGACCAGCATGATTTTCTCCGGCAGTGCGCCGCCGATGCCTACACGCATGTGGCAAGGGAGACCGAGGGCAGGCTGGCGCTGGACAGTACGGCCCTTGCGGCGCTGCCGGCTGCGCTCCGGCGGGAAGTTTTACGGCTGGCCATCGAAAAAAAACGGGGGAGCCTGACAGGAATAAGTTTTTGGCATGTGGAAAAATTGTTAGAGATGGCGCTTGCCGGCAAGGTGGGCAGTTTGTTTACCCTGCCCGGGGGATTGTCATTCGTCCGGACTTATGATGGACTGGCAACGGTCGACCATACTGAGGACGGTGCAAGGGCAGCTGTTGGCATTGCGCCGCCCGGCCGCGCGCTTACCGTTCCCGGGGTGACCGAAGTGCCGGAGCTTGGCCTAATCGTTGTCGCCGCTTTGCATGACGCGAGGCCGGCGGCGTCAGGCCGCCTAACAGCGGTGTTTGACTGGCAGGCATTGTCACCGCCGCTCGTGGTGCGCACCCGCGTTGCCGGCGACCGGTTTTGGCCCGCTGGCATGCAGGGGAGCAAAAAACTTAAAGAATTTTTTATTGACGCTAAAGTGCCGCGTACCGAGCGCGACTACGTGCCGCTCATTTGCGACCAGGACGGCATCCTGTGGGTAGCCGGTTACCGGCAGTCTGCGCGGGGACGGCCTGATGGCGCGACGCGCCGGTTTTTACAGCTTACTTTAATAAGGCAGGAGGAAATTACGTGTTAGAGGACATTCAGGAAGTTTTACTTTCGTCTGAGCAATTGAGCGCCCGTATCCGGGAAATGGGCCGCCAAATCAGCGCCGACTATGCCGGCAAAGAAATTTTAATGATCGGCGTACTGCGGGGCGCCGTTATTTTCATGGCCGACCTGGCCCGTGCGATTGATGTGCCGGTCGCGCTCGATTTTATGGCCGTTTCCAGTTATGGCGCATCCACTACTTCCAGCGGCGTGGTCCGGATCCTTAAAGACCTGGACGAAGACGTGGAAGGCAAGCACCTTTTGATTGTGGAAGATATCATTGATTCCGGTCTGACGCTTAACTACTTGCTCGACAACCTGCGCTCCCGCAAGCCGGCCAGCATCAAGATCTGTACGCTGCTTAACAAGCCGGAGCGGCGCAAGGTGGACGTGCAGGTCGACTACAACGGCTTTACCATTCCCGACCATTTCGTGGTCGGCTATGGCCTGGATTACGCGGAAAAGTACCGCAATCTGCCTTTTATCGGCATACTAAAACCGGAGGCCTATAAAAACTGAGCGGTGAATACAATTTACAGTGTAACGCCCCGCCGGTCTGGGCTTCGTTGCCACATTTGCTATTTTGTGGTATAATAATTTCCTATGGAACGTCCTTGGGTTATTCCTTGTGTTGCTCCAGCGAGAGGAGGGCTACTGGTTGAATAAATTTTTTCGCAACGTTAGTTTCTATTTGTTGATTATCATCATCGCCATCTCGATAATTGACTATTACTCGTCGCGCACCACTAACAAGCAGGAAATAAGCTACACCCAGTTTCTGCGCCAGGTAGAAGAGAAAAAGGTGGAGCGCGTAACCATCGTGGAAAACACCATCCGCGGGAAGCTCAAGGACGGACAAGAGTTTACGACCATTGCTCCCAACGACCCGACCCTGATTAACACCTTGCGGGAAACGGGAGTGGATATAAAGGCCGAACAACCGCCCCAACCGCCCTGGTGGACGACGATATTCTCATCCATCCTCCCCATGCTGCTGCTTATAGGCGTCTGGTTTTTCATCATGCAGCAGACCCAGGGGGGCGGCAACCGGGTGATGTCGTTCGGTAAGAGCAGGGCCAAACTGCACACCGAAGACAAGATCAAGGTCACGTTCAAGGATGTAGCCGGGGCTGATGAAGCCAAGCAGGAGCTTGAGGAAGTTGTCGAGTTCCTCAAGCATCCTAAGAAGTTCAATGATTTAGGCGCCCGCATTCCCAAAGGCGTGCTGCTCTTCGGTCCGCCGGGTACCGGCAAGACGCTGCTGGCCCGGGCGGTAGCCGGGGAAGCGGGAGTGCCGTTTTTCAGCATCAGCGGCTCCGATTTCGTGGAAATGTTTGTCGGCGTCGGCGCGTCGCGCGTCCGCGACCTTTTTGAACAGGCGAAGAAGAACGCTCCCTGCATCGTTTTCATCGACGAGATTGATGCTGTCGGCCGTCAACGTGGCGCCGGCCTGGGCGGCGGTCACGATGAGCGCGAACAGACCCTCAACCAGCTGCTGGTTGAGATGGATGGCTTTGGCGTCAATGAGGGGATTATTATCATCGCCGCCACCAACCGCCCGGACATCCTGGACCCGGCGCTGCTGCGCCCCGGGCGGTTTGACCGCCAGATTGTCGTTGACCGGCCGGATGTCAAAGGCCGGCTCGAGATCTTGAAAGTACATACCCGCGGTAAGCCGTTGGGCAAAGAAGTTAATCTCGAGATCCTGGCCCGCCGCACGCCCGGATTTACCGGCGCCGACCTGAGCAATCTGGTCAATGAAGCGGCGCTGCTCGCCGCCCGCCGCGGCAAGAAGCGCATCGAAATGCCCGAACTGGAAGAAGCGATTGAGCGGGTGGTAGCGGGACCGGAGCGCAAGAGCCGGGTTATCAGTGACAAGGAAAAGAAGCTAACGGCATATCATGAAGCGGGTCATGCCTTGGTCGGCATGCTGCTGACCCATACCGACCCGGTGCATAAGGTGTCTATTATCCCCCGCGGCCGCGCCGGCGGCTACACGCTAATGCTGCCTAAGGAAGACCGCTACTATGCCACCAAGTCGGAACTATTAGACCAGCTTAAAACACTGCTTGGCGGCCGGGTGGCCGAAGCCCTTGTGCTCGGCGAAATCAGCACCGGCGCTCAGAACGATTTGGAACGGGCCACCGAACTGGTGCGGAAGATGGTTACCGAATACGGCATGAGCGAAGTGCTCGGTCCCATTACCTTCGGCCGGCGCCAGGAACAGGTCTTCCTGGGCCGCGATATTGCCCGCGACCGCAACTATAGCGAAGAAGTGGCCTACGCTATTGACAAGGAAGTACGCCGCATTATTGAAGACGCTTATGCCAAGACAGAAGAAATGTTGAAAAGCAATATGGATAAGCTCCACCTCATTGCTGAAGCGCTGCTTGAACGGGAAACGCTCGAAGGTGAAGAATTGGAGCAACTCCTCAAAGAAGGGAAAATTACTGAAAATCCGTCTGACGAAAAAGAGTCGGACACGGCTCCGCAAAACGCCCAGACCGGGCCGGATGACGGGACAGGGCCGAAGATTGTCTACATTTCTCGACGGGATGGTGATTGGCCGTGGCGCAGACGCTAACAGTAGGTCTAAAAGGGGAAGCGACAATTAAAGTGACGCCAGACAACACAGCCGAACGGTTCGGTAACGCCGGCGCCGCCGTGTTTGCCACGCCGATGCTGGTAGCTCTTATGGAACAGGCGGCGATTGCCGCCGTTGCCAATTGTTTAGCGCCGGGGGAAGGTACGGTAGGCACCAGGGTGGATATGCACCATTTGGCGGCAACGCCGGTCGGCATGACCGTACGGGCTACGGCTGAACTGGTGGAAGTAGCCGGTAAACGGTTGGTCTTCACCGTAGCGGCCTATGACGACCGGGAAAAGGTCGGCGAGGGGCGGCACGAGCGCTATATTATTAGAACAGCTTCGTTTCTGGAAAAAGTTGCTGCCAAAGCAGGCAGCGGTATTTAGGATAAAGTGGGGGGACAGCTATGTCGCGTAAATGGATCCCCAACCTGCTAACCATCGTTAACCTTTTTGCCGGCTTACTCGCTATTATGCTGGCCTTTACCGGGATGTGGACGTTGGCGGCAGCCTTAATCCTTGGGGCGGCTCTGTTTGACAGCCTTGATGGGCGGGTGGCCCGCCGGCTTAACGCGACTAGTGAATTCGGCAAAGAGCTTGATTCGCTGGCCGACTTGGTATCCTTCGGCGTAGCGCCTGCTACAATTGACTATATGCTGAATTTTAGCTTACTTGGCTGGAGCGGCTATCTTTTAGCCGCTTTGTTTCCTATTTGCGGCGCGCTGCGCCTGGCCCGCTTCAACATCATGAATGTGCGGGGCTATTTTGTCGGCCTGCCCATTACCGCCGCCGGTCCGTTATTGGCCGGTACGGCTCTGCTCGGCGATTTCTTGCCGGTAGCAGTGCAGGCGCTGGTGTTATTGGTGCTGGCCGGCCTGATGGTGTCGACGCTGCGGGTGCCGAAATGGTGATTTTTGGACGGCAGGCTCCAGACCTGCCGTTTTGCCTTTTCAATTAAGTTTTTTCCGTAAGGGTATGCGCCATGAGTGAAGTAATCATCATTATTACCCGTGATTACCCGTGGCGGCCGGGTCGAGAACTGTAGCGCGAGCGCCGCGGCGGCTGTTACCCTAGTTACCAAACCTCCTTTCACCGCATATGATATATTGACATAAGAAGGTGAAAGGAGTTTTTATTGTGGGCAGAAGATTTCTCTTTAAACGCTTGCGTCAACTCCCGGCCGGGCCGGTGATGCCTTTGTTGCCGGTTGTTAACCCCCTCCAAGCCGTTAATCCCTGCTACCTGTTGCTAGAGCTGCAGCCGGTGGTGAGACATGGGCTGAACGAGCTTACGGCGACCAATACCCGCCATGTTCTGTTTGAAACGGCAATGATTGCCTACTTGATGGGGGTGGGATATGACTATCGCACGGCCTTAGCAATCGTCGAGTCGTGGGAAATTATCAAAACGCTGGACAAAGGGACGCTGTTCCTAGAGCAGTTCCAGTCAACCCGAGAAGATGACGAAGAGGGAGAGCCGTAATGACTCTCCCTTACTATTTATCCCTTATTCTTTTGACCTGCTTCCATTTATTATTTTCATTTTGATAACGTCCTGGACCGGTTTGCCGGCGTCCTGCGCCAGCAGGCTGGCCATGGCTACGGCGCGGGGCTTATAGCCTTGGCGGAGAAGGTCGTGTCTGGTTGCCAGTCTTATTGTAGCGGACGGTTGTGACAAATTTATGACCGCCTAATGTGACCGGCCAGCGGCAGGGTGACGGTAAAGGCCGCGCCTTGGCCCGGCGTGCTTTCGGCAATAGTCTCGCCACCCATGTACCGGACAAGTTCGCGGGTGATGGCAAGACCGAGACCGGTACCGCCGGCGGCACGGGTCCGGGCTTTATCCACGCGGTAAAACCGTTCCCAGATATGGGGAAGGTCGGCTGCGGGGATGCCAGGCCCATAGTCGCGGACGGTAAAAGACGCGTTCGGCGGCGAAAGAGTGATGGTCACGTCGATGTTTGACCCAGCCGGCGCGTAGCGGACCGCATTGGTGATGAGATTGAGCGCTACCTGCGCCAGCCGGTCGGGGTCGGCCAGCACTACCGCCGGTTGGTTGGGCAGACGAAGATTAAGGGTTAGATTTTTACTTGAAAGCAGGGGGGCCAGCCGGTCGGCTTGCTCGTGCCAAAAGTAGCCTAAGTCCAGGGGCTCTTTGACAATGGACAGGGCGCCTGCTTCCAGTTCGGCCAGGGCCAACAGGTCGCGGAGCAGCCGGTCGATGCGCTTTGCTTCGCCCACAATTGTGCCTAAGTAGCGATGCTGTTGGTCGGTGTCTTTGACGAGTCCGTCTTGCAGCGCTTCCGCCATGGCTTGGATGGATGCGACCGGTGTCTTAAGTTCATGCGTAACGTCGGCCAGGAACTTGCGGCGGTTTTCTTCCGCATGGGCCAGTGCTTCGGCCATCGCGTTAAAAGTGCGCCCGAGACGACCGAGTTCGTCGTCGCCGGTGGCGCCGGTCCGGCTGGTATAGTCGCCGCCGGCAAACCGGGCGGCTGCCAGGCTGATGTCAGCAACGGGGCGGGTAAGGCCGCGGGCCATGACCAGGGCAAAGGCCAGCGCCGCCAGGATGCCGATGCCGAGGGAGTAAAGAAGAAGCTTTTCTACCGCCTGCGCCGCTTTATTAACGCCGGTGATTGAAGCGTAAAGCAGGACGGCGGTTTGTGGGTTCGCTCCCGGTACCGCAATGCCAACAACGATGGAGCGGTCGGTCTGGCGGCGGGAAGTGCGCACCCACGTTTGGGCCTCGCCGGCAAAAAGGGCGGATAGCTCGTCGGCCGCCTCGGGGAAAGCCTTCGCCCAGCGGTTGGGCGGGGTGCCGGCGATAACCCGGCCTTCGCGGTCAATAAGCCACAGTGTGGCGCCGGCGAGTTGTTCAAGTTCCTGTAACTGTTCAGCAGACGGCACGCGCCCCTGGCGCAGGTCAGGGGCTAAGAGCTGGCTGACAACCCTGCCTTTGACCAGCAGGTCGCTTTGTTTGGTCCGCACGGCATGATTCCGCACCAGATAAGACATAAACAATCCAAGAACCAAGGTTGTCAATAAGATCACGGCGACATGGGAAAGAAATAAGCGGCCGAAAATGGAGCGACTCATTTTGGCACCACTTCAAATTTGTAGCCGACACCCCAGGCGGTATGGATATAATGGTAGTCGGCGGCGCTAAGTTTTTGCCGCAGCCGCTTAACGGCGGCGTCGACGGCGCGGTCGTCGCCGTTATAATCGTAACCCCAGACATTGGTGAGCAGTTGTTCACGGGAAAAGGCTACTTTGGGATGACGGGCCAAGAAGAGGAGGAGGTCAAATTCTTTGGGCGGCAGGCTAACGGTCTGCCCGCCGCAGATTATCGTCTGCGCGGCGGGATGGATTGTCAGGCCGGGAAAGGAAAGGGCATCGCCGCTATCGAAAAGTAAGCCGCTCCGGCGAAGCACCGCCTTAACCCTGGCCACCAGTTCGCGGGGACTGAACGGCTTGGTCACATAATCATCGGCCCCAAGGGAGAACCCCGTGATTATGTCGTACTCGGCGCTTTTGGCGGTCAGAAAGATGACCGGCGCCTGACGGGTGATGGCGCGGCAGATATCCCACCCCGATAATTTGGGCAGCATGATATCAAGAATCAGTAAATCAGGACGGTGGCTTGTCTCGATTGCCAGTGCTTCTTCGCCGTCGCCGGCCGTGTATACCGTAAAGCCTTCTTGTTCGAGATACAGCCGCACGACCTCGCAGATGCTGGGCTCGTCGTCGGCAAGCAAAATTTTGACAGACATCTTGTCACCTCCGGCTTGCTGGGCTGAGAAAAAAGTGCTATCATAAAAATTAGTTATGGACAAACTTTTTCCTTTATAGCTTTTCCCCAAAAAGCAAGGGTGGCATCGCCGTGAGCCACACCTGGCCGGGAAACTTCGCCAATTGCATAGTGTTTTCCTCACCCCGCTTAGAGCCCAGAGGGACTGAGACGGAAGGGACAGAGAGTTTTCGGCATAGGAAATCTGCGCCTTCTTGTCTTGGAGCAAGAAGGCGTTTTTATTCGTAAGGAGGCATTAAAAGTGCAACTTGTTACCCGTATTGATGAGGTTAAAAAACTGGTTCGGGAGCTGCGCCGTCAGGGCAAGACCATCGGCTTGGTGCCGACCATGGGGTACCTGCACGAGGGACATCTGACGCTCATGCGCCGGGCCAAGGCGGAGCAGGATGTGGTTGTCGCCACCGTTTTTGTTAACCCATTGCAGTTCGGCCCAAGCGAAGACTTCGCCGTCTATCCGCGCGATCTGGACCGCGACAGTAGGCTTGCCGCCGCAGCCGGCGTGGATGTGCTGTTTGCTCCGCCAGTGGAGGAAATGTATCCCCGGGGCTACGAAAATATGCTGGCGTTTGTAGATGTGCGCCGCGTTACCGAGCGGCTGTGCGGCGCGTCCCGGCCCGGCCATTTCCGGGGTGTTGCTACCGTGGTCACGAAACTGTTTAACATCGTTGAACCTGATGCAGCCTATTTCGGCCAAAAAGATGCCCAACAAGTAGTTGTTATCCGCACCATGGTCCGTGACCTGAACATGAATGTTCGCATAGTGACGGTGCCGATCGTGCGCGAGCCGGACGGCCTGGCGATGTCGTCGCGCAACGTCTATCTGGCGCCGGCCGAGCGGCAGGCGGCCCTGGTACTGTCCCGGGCACTGAAGCTGGCGAAAGAGAAGCTTGACGCCGGCGAACGTTCCGCCGCGACGCTGATTGCGGCCATGCGGGAGTTAATTAGCCGTGAGCCGCTGGCAACCATTGATTATATTTCGGTCAGCGACGCCGAGACGCTGGAGGAGCTCGACACTGTCCGCGCACCGGCGCTGGTGGCGCTGGCGGTAAAAATCGGCAAAACGCGGCTGATTGATAATTTACTCTGGGAGGAGACGCAGCATGTTTCGCACGCTTTTTAAGTCCAAACTGCACCGCGCGACTGTTACCGAGGCCTGCCTCAATTATGTGGGCAGCATCACCATCGACGAAGACCTTATGGATGCCGCCGATATTCTCGTCAATGAGAAAGTGCAAGTAGTAAACATCAATAACGGCGCTCGCTTTGAAACCTATGCCATAGCCGGTGAGCGGGGATCGGGGACGATTTGCTTAAACGGCGCGGCGGCTAGACTCGTCCAACCGGGTGATAAGGTAATAATTATTACTTATGCAATGATGGATGAAACCGCGGCGCGCACTTTCCGGCCGACCGTAGTATTCCTGGATGATGCCAATCGTATTGTTGAAACTAAGCGGCAAGAGCGGCACGGCGAATTTGGCTAACAGGAATTGACATAGCGTTAACTTCGGCTTATGATAAAGGTGACAATCTACAGGGGAGGTAGCGCTGTGCGAACGCGCATTTTGGAACTGCTGCGCCAGCATGCCGGCCACTATGTTTCGGGCGAGGAAATATCTAAACAGCTGGCGGTATCGCGCACCGCCGTTTGGAAACATATCCAGGCGCTCAAAAACGCAGGATATGATATTGAGGCCCATTCGCGGCTTGGTTATTCGCTCCGCCAAGCGCCCGACCTGTTGTTGCCGGCGGAAATTGCCGCCCGGCTCAAAACGACGGTGTTTGGCAAAGAAATACGCTATTTCGCCGAAATTGGCTCGACCAACAATGAGGCGAAACGGTTGGCCGCCGAAGGCTGCCCGGAGGGACTGATTGTCGTTGCCGAAGCGCAAAACACCGGGCGGGGGCGCTTGGCCCGCGGCTGGTTTTCGCCATTCGGCAAAGGCATTTGGCTGTCGGTGGTGCTCAGGCCGTCGTTTCATCCTCTGGATGCGCCGAAATGTACGTTAATGGCCGCCGTTGCCCTGACAAAGGCGATCCATAAGGTGACGGATGCGCCGTGCGGCATTAAATGGCCGAATGACATTTTGTATGAGGGCAAAAAGCTGGTGGGTATACTCACCGAGATGAGTGCCGAGATGGATGCCATCAACTATGTGGTCATAGGCATGGGCATCAACGTGAACATTGCGCCCGACGAATTTCCCCCCGAACTGCGCGACATCGCCACCTCCGTGGCCGCTGCGGCCGGCCGTCCTGTATCGCGTTTGGCGCTACTGGCTGAGGTGCTGGCCGAACTGGAGACGGTTTATTGTTTGGCCGTGAGCCAGGGATTTGACCCGGTGCTGGACGAGTGGCGAAAGCTCTCCATTACGCTCGGCCAGCAGGTTAACGTTCTGGCGCCAGGAGAAACCTTTACGGGAATTGCAGTAAACATCGACAACGAGGGGGCGCTGCTGGTAGATACCGGTCAAGGCGTGCGCCGCGTTTTGGCCGGTGATGTCTCCATCCGTCCCCCCACATGAGCAGGAGGAGTCTATGCCAATTCGTAACATGGTTTTAACCGGTTTATTCGCCGCTCTGTTAGCGGTAGGATCCCAGGTCTCGATACCGCTCGGCCCGGTGCCGCATACGCTGCAAGTCTTCTTTGTCATGCTGGCCGGGGTCATTCTCGGTAGCCGCTGGGCTCCTGCTAGCGTGGCCGTATGGATTTTGCTCGGCTGTTTCGGGCTGCCCGTGTTTGCCCAGGGCAAGGCCGGGGTGGCCGTGCTGGCCGGTCCTACGGGCGGTTTTTTAGTGGGATTTATGGTGTGCGCTTATTTGGTTGGGCTGTTGACTGAGCGGACCCAGCTGTCGGTCTGGCGCGCCGCCGGCGCGATGCTGGCTGGTCTGGTGACGGCTTACGCCCTTGGCCTTATGGGGTTCATGGCCAGCTTTAAATATTTTTTACATAAGCCGATGACGTGGGACAAAGCGATTAGCCTGGCTGTGTTGCCCTTCATCCCCTTTGACGTCATCAAAAGTGTGATGGCAGCTTATATTGGGGTAAAAGTGCGCCGGGCGCTGCTGCGGGCCGGCTATATAGACTGAAAATACGAAGTGGAAAAATTACTGCAAGAATTTACAGGGGGACAAAAATCTATATGCTGTTGGTTTTTGACGTCGGCAACACCAATATTGTGCTTGGGGTATATGACGGCGATAAGCTGGTGGTGAACTGGCGGGTGTCTACCGACCGGCAAAAAACGTCGGACGAGTACGGCATGCTCATTCACAACCTGTTCAGCTTCCGGGGCCTTGACATGAAGCAAATTCAGGCCATTGTCATTTCTTCGGTAGTACCACCGGTTATGGCACCGCTAACCCGTATGGCACAGCGCTATTTCGGCCTTGAACCGTTGGTGGTTGGTCCCGGTATCAAGACAGGGATTGCCATTAAGTATGAAAACCCGCGGGAAGTGGGTGCTGACCGTATTGTCAATGCCATTGCCGCGTACGCCAAGTACGGCGGGCCATCGATTATTGTTGATTTTGGTACGGCCACCACTTTCTGCGCTATTGCGGAAAACGGCGACTACTTAGGCGGCGCCATTGCCCCCGGTATTGGCATTTCGACCGAGGCGCTGTTCCAGCGGGCGGCAAAATTGCCGCGGATCGAACTGCTAAAACCGAAAACGGTCATTTGCCGCAACACGGTTACCAGTATGCAGTCTGGTATTATTTACGGCTTCGTCGGGCAGGTGGACGAAATCGTCCGCCGCATGAAAGAAGAGTTGGGTGGTGATGCGCGGGTAATCGCCACTGGCGGGCTGGCCGGTCTCATCGCTCAGGAATCGCGTACCATTGATGTAGTCGAGCCGCTCCTCACTTTAGAGGGATTACGGATCATCTACGAACGCAACCGCGCCTGACTAACGCGGGGCAACCTTCGGGTTGCCCCTGTTGTTTTCAGTACATACTAACAAGGGGTGAGAGGATGCGGATCGGTACGATTGAACTAGCCAATCCGGTGATTTTGGCACCCATGGCCGGGGTGACCGATTTACCCTTTCGGCTTTTAGCCAAAGAGATGGGCTGTGGACTGGTTTATTCCGAGATGGTGAGCGATAAAGGACTGCTCTATAATAACGCCAACACCTTAAGCCTTATTCGGATCGACGAGCGCGAGCGGCCGGTAGCCATTCAAATATTCGGCTCCGACCCGGAAAGCATGGCCGCCGCCGCTCGCATCGTCGCCCAGGCCGGCGCTGATATCATCGATATCAACATGGGCTGTCCCACCCCCAAAATCGTCAAGAACGGCGAGGGCGCAGCCCTGATGCGCCGGCCGGAACTGGCCTACCGCATCATCGCCAGTGTGGTGGAGGCGGTAGAGGTGCCGGTAACGGTGAAGATGCGCAAGGGGTGGGATGAGTCATCGGTTAATGCCGTGGAAATCGCCCGGCTGGCCGAAAGGGCCGGGGCCAGTGCGGTCAGCGTGCACGGGCGGACCCGGGAACAGTTTTATGCCGGCCAGGCCGACTGGTCGATTATTCGGGCGGTAAAGGAAGCGGTTACCATTCCGGTCAATGGCAACGGCGATGTGCGCACGCCCCAGGATGCGGCGCGGATGTTGACGGAAACAGGCTGTGATGGCATAATGATAGGGCGGGGAGCGCAAGGAAATCCTTGGCTGCTCAGACAGGTGGCCCACTACTTGGCTACCGGCGAAATTTTGCCTGGCCCGACGCCCCGGGAGCGGTTTAGCATGCTGCTCCGTCATCTTGATATGCTGGTCGAATATAAGGGTGAATATATCGGCACCCGGGAGATGCGCAGCCACGCTGCCTGGTATACCAAGGGTCTGCCCAATGCGGCGGAACTTAGGCGACGGTTCAACCGGGCGGAAACCCGTCAAGATTTTCAGACCATAATCAGTGAGTTTCTGTAGGTGATGCTAATGCCACCCATGCTGATTTTACCGGTAGCCAACGGTGTGCTACCGCGACCCCATGGCGGGACAATCGCTGGCATGTTCGCCATGGAACAGGGGAAAATGCTGGCCGAACTCGGGGTGGGCCGCGACTTGCTCATTTGTCCTTGGGTGATGGATAGCCAGTCGCTTTACCCGGTAGGCGTACTGGCCCGGCTGGTAGACATAAGGCAGCATACCGTTATTTGCGAGCATGGCCAGGAACGGGCGGTGCTGCTGGCGGTCCTGGAAGGCCGGGAACATGCGCGCTGGCACAGCTTGCGTACGGCAGGGGGCTATGTTTTTTCCAGCTCTGTGGAAGTGCTTGATCTGCGAGGGATGCGCAAGGAGTATCCGGTCATTTCCGGGGCGGGTTGGTCGCCGGCGGGTGGTTATACCGAATTTCGCGATAAGAGCGACATTCCGGTAACTATCTATGGTACCGACCTAATGACTGGTGAAGAAGTAAGGATAACGGCCAATCTGGGCGGCCTAGTCGAACAGGAACAGGCTCATACCATCGAGCATGCTATCATCCGGGCCCTGAAAGCATACGGCCTGTGTTCGGTCCGGACGCTGCTCGATTCCATTGCCAGGGAAACGGATGAGCTTAAACAGACGTTGGAATTTAGCATTAAATACACTATGCCCGAGTTTTTGGGCGTTACGTCAAGCGGCGTGTGCGGCAATCCAATGACTAACCTGGCCCATTTCTACTTGGCGAAAGAGTTTGTCGAAAACGTACGGGCCGGTAAATCGCTGGACGCGTCGCTGGCCGCCGCCCGGCGGTCGACGATGTCGCAGCTTACCCAGGACTTGGGTTTGACGATGCAACAGGGACTCAGGATGCTGCAAGGCTTGAAAAAGGGCATGAGCCATGACGATACGCCGCTTAAAGTTGAGACGTGCAAAAAGGTAATTAGCCGGTTTCCCTTTGAACCGTGGGGCTAACGCCCCGTTTTTTTATTACTTTCACGGTAGTTGGCAAAATGGCAGTCGTTGAGCTGTAGTGAAAAAATTGGTACAATATGTATGTGAACAAGTTTGTGCACATATACTATGGCGAGGAGATGAAACCATGCTGCGGCGCATTGGCGATAAAATCGTCAATCGACAGAAAATTCACCAGGTGATTGACCAGATCCTGGAACTGCGCGGCCAAGGCATGTCCCAGCAAGAAGTGGCCAACCAGTTGGGGATCGACCGCACATTTGTTTCCCGGCTGGAAACGATCGGGGAGGTACGAAAGGGGGCGCGCATTGCCCTCATTGGCTTTCCGATTAAAAACTGCCCTGAACTGGAGGCGGTAGCCCGGCAGGAAGGGATTGACTACTGCCTGCTCATGTCCGAGCAGGAGCGGTGGCATTTTGTGGAAAGCAAGACAGGCGTGGAGCTATTTAACCAGATAACGGAAATGATCGCGCTGCTGCGCCAATACGATATTGTTATCATTTTAGGTTCCAATATGCGCATTAAACTGGTTGAAACGCTGCTGGACAAAGAAGTAATCGGCATTCAAATTGGCGAGTCGCCCATTGCGGATGACCGGTATGTTAATCCGGAAGACCTTCGGACCATCATCCGCCAACTCAGGTACTGAGCAGGAGGCAACTGTGATGAAACGCATAATTAGCGTTAGTTTGGGTTCTTCCCGGCGCAACCACAAGACCATCCAGCAATTTGCCGGGCAGACCTTTTCCATTGAACGGATTGGCACCGACGGCGACAAACAAAAAGCGATTGAACTCATCCGCCTGTTAGACGGCCAAGTTGATGCTTTTGGCCTGGGGGGCACAGACCTGTACATTTATGCCGGCAACCGGCGCTACACTTTCCGCGAATCCGCGCAGATCGCCGCGGCCGCTCAAAAAACGCCCATTGTCGATGGTAGCGGCGTCAAGAACACGCTGGAGCGGCGGGTGGTTAAGTTTTTGGAAGAAAATGAAGTTTATCGGTTCCAAGGGAAAAGGGTACTGGTAGTTTGCGCCGTCGACCGCTTTGGTTTGGCGGAAGCGCTGGTTAACGCCGGCAGCGCTGTTGTTTTTGGCGATCTCTTATTCGGACTGGGGCTGCCGCTGCCCATCCGCAGTTTGGACGGTCTGGCCCGTTTGGCCAAAGTAGTGGCGCCGGTTATAACCCAATTGCCGGTTAGTTTCTTTTATCCGACTGGTGACCGGCAGCTTTCTACCCGGCCGCGGTTTAGCCGTTATTTTACGGAAGCGGATGTTGTGGCCGGCGATTTTCACTTTATTCGCCGCTATATGCCGCCGTCGCTTGCCGGCAAAACCGTTATCACCAACACGATAACAGGCGAGGACGAAGCGCTGCTTAGGGAGCGGGGCGTAGCGACGCTGGTAACGACAACCCCCGATATGGGCGGGCGGTCTTTCGGCACCAATGTGCTGGAGGGAGTGGCCGTTGCGCTGGCCGGGAAACGGCCGGAAGAGCTAACAGCTGCAGATTATGACCGAATACTTAACGAGATGGGTATTCAGCCGACCGTAAAAAGGCTGAATCCGTAAGGAGGGATTGGCTTGGAAAAATTTGCGTTTATTATCCACCCGCTCACGGCCAAGGATTTTAGCCGCAAATTTCCCTTCGCTAAGAATTGGCCTGATCGCTTTGTGGAAGGCATAATGAAATACATACCGCCGTTTAAAGTTTCCGAGATAACGGGTGTCGTTTCTGATCATGCCGAGGCGCAGGGATGGTTTGTGGGTTGTCCGCTTACGTCGCGGCAGATGCTGGAAATGCCGGAGCCTTACGTCATAAAAAAAATTATTAAGGCCGGTAAAGTAGCTGAAAAATTAGGGGCTAAAGTCGTCGGCCTGGGGGCCTTTACCTCGGTTGTCGGCGATGCCGGAATTACGATTGCCAAGAATTTAAATATTGCGGTTACTACCGGTAATAGTTACACCGTAGCGACGGCTTTGGAGGGCGTTCGGCAGGCGGCGAAGCTGATGGGCAAGGATATCGCGCACGCCAATATTGTTATCTTGGGCGCTACCGGTTCCATTGGTGCGGCTTGCGCCCAAATCATGGCGCGGGAGGCCCGCTATCTGACGTTAGTAGCGCGCAATGAAAAAAAACTGGAAAAACTTGCTGAACAAATTTTTCGTTCTACCGGATTAGCCGCGCGCATAACGGCAAATACTAAATCCGCTCTAAAAACAGCCGATGTAGTGATTGCCGTAACAAGCGCTGTTGACAGCATTATTGAACCGGAGGATTTAAAGCCGGGTGCCATCGTCTGTGATGTGGCCCGCCCGCGCAATGTTTCGCGCCGTGTCGCCGAAATGCGCAATGACGTTTTGGTCATCGAAGGCGGTGTGGTGGAAGTGCCAGGGGACGTAAATTTTGGCCTGAATTTTGGCTTCCCGCCCAAGACAGCCTATGCCTGCATGGCCGAGACGATGATTTTGGCGCTCGAAGGACGGTACGAAAACTTTACTTTGGGTCGCGACCTAACCGTTAAGCAAGTCGAGCTTATCGAACAATTGGCGCGTAAGCATGGTTTTAAGCTGGCCGGCTTCCGCAGCTTCGAGCGGGCGCTGACACCGGAAGAAATTACGGCAATTAAAGCAAATGCTGCGGCGAAACAACGAGGTGAGGGAGAAAAAAGAATTTGAAAATATTGACAAAGTCATGGAAACGACCTATAATTAATGGCATAATATCAGGGCCTTATTCCTGAGTGATAAAAAGTGTCAAGTGTTTAACTTGACACTATTTATATTGCCGTCTTGGGTCGTAGTCAAAAAGTGCAGGAAAGGAATAGAATAAAATAGATTTTTGTACCGATTATCAGGGAAAAGGAGAGCAAAGATACATGGCGGAAAAACAGACAATTCTTACCGTCGATGGTTTGAAGAAGATAGAGCAGAAACTGGAACACCTCAAATCGGTGCGTCGCCGCGAGGTAGCCGAGCGCATTAAGCAAGCCATCGAATTTGGCGACATCAGTGAAAACTCAGAGTACGAGGACGCAAAAAACGAACAGGCCTTCATTGAAGGGGAAATCCTCACCCTGGAGAAAATGTTGCGCAACGCTAAAGTGATTGACGAAGGCGAGATTAGCACTGATACGGTAACACTTGGCTCTACCGTTGTCCTGAAGGACCTTGAGTTTGGTGACGAACTGGAATATACGTTAGTGGGCTCGGCGGAGGCCGACCCGATGGAGTTCAAGATCTCCAATGAATCGCCGGTAGGCCAGGCAATTATGGGCCAGAAAGTGGGCAGCGTTGTCGAAGTGAATGTTCCCGCCGGCATACTGAAATACAAAATTTTAGAGATTAAACGGAGCTAATATTTGCTAATCATGGGGGAGAGTACATGGCAGAAAAAATGGAACAACCGATACAAACCCAAGAAGACTTAAATGAACTGATGCGGGTGCGACGCGAAAAATTGGCGGCTATTGCGGCTCAGGACGTTGAGCCCTATGGCCGCAAATATAATTTTAGCCACCATGCTGCTGATGTTCTGGCCGGTTTTGCCGCGCTGGAAGGGCAGACCGTCCGTCTGGCCGGCCGGATTATGGCGATCCGCGGTCACGGCAAGGCTACGTTTGCCCATTTAATGGACATGTCCGGCCGCATCCAAGTGTATTTTCGGCAGGATGTGTTAGGTGAAGCCGCTTACGACTTTTTCCGCCTCCTGGATATCGGCGATATTATTGGCGTTGAGGGCGTTGTTTTCAAGACGCAACGAGGCGAAACAAGCGTCAAGGCGACCAGTTTTGAAATTTTGGCCAAGTCGCTCCGACCGTTGCCGGAAAAGTGGCATGGCCTTAAAGACGTAGAAACGCGCTACCGCCAGCGTTACTTGGATTTGATCGTCAATCCTGAGGTGCGCAACACTTTTATATTGCGGAGCCGTATTATTCAGGCAATGCGCCGCTATCTGGACAATAAAGGGTTTTTGGAAGTCGAAACGCCGATGATGCATCCGATCGCCGGCGGGGCGGCGGCGCGTCCGTTTATTACCTATCACAATGCTTTGGATATGAACTTATATATGCGTATTGCCCCTGAGCTGTATTTAAAGCGGCTTATTGTCGGCGGGTTTGAGCGAGTATATGAAATCGGCCGGGTCTTTCGCAACGAAGGCATTTCTATCCGGCATAATCCGGAATTTACCCTAATGGAACTCTACCAGGCTTATGCCGATTACCAGGACATTATGAAAATTACCGAGGAAATCATTGCTCAGGTGGCGCTGGATGTCCTGGGAACGACGAAAATAACTTATCAGGGGCAGGAGATCGACCTTACACCGCCATGGACCCGCATGACAATGCCGGAGGCCATTTTGAAATACAGCGGTGTCGACTTTTCAACAGTCAAGACGGTGGAAGAAGCGCGGGCCATCGCAGACCGTCTTGGCGTAGCCTACGACAAAAAGGACGGTATTGGCAATATCCTTAACAATGTTTTCGAGGAAGTCGCGGAAAAACACCTGATACAGCCTACCTTTATCATCGGCCATCCGGTGGAGATTTCGCCGCTTGCCAAACGCAACAAGGACAACCCGGCCATTACCGACCGGTTTGAAGCCTTTATTTTCGCCCGGGAGATGGCTAATGGCTTTTCTGAGCTTAATGACCCCATTGATCAGAAAGAGCGTTTCCTTGCCCAGGTAGCGCAGCGGGAATCGGGTGACGATGAAGCGCATATGATGGATGAAGACTATGTGACCGCGCTTGAATACGGCATGCCGCCCACCGGCGGTTTAGGTATCGGCATCGACCGGCTGGTTATGCTTCTTACCGACAGTTATTCCATTCGCGATGTCATTCTCTTCCCCCATATGCGTCACCGCGAAGGTTAATGCTAGCTCCCCTTCGGTCGACCGGAGGGGAGTATTTATTCGGCCAAGTATCGCAAATTTTTGTCTATTTTGACAATATGGCTTGTATGCCCTTGACAAGCCATGTTTGCCTATGCTAACATATCTATGCACCGGCGGCGTGGTTAAAATAAGAAATGCGCTGTGTCAAGAGTCTGTGAAAATGTCACCTAAATTGGTCTATGAAAATGTCACACTTGTTGTATTTTGTAATCAACCCAGGTCTGGATTTTAGACTTTCTTCTGGCCGCGGTCAAGGATAAAAGCTACGCTCGCCTGTTAGGCGTCCTTGACCGCGGCCATCGAAAGTCAATGTTAAGGTTGAAGGGTTGATAAATACTCCTTTTTAACCCAGTACTTCCGTTTTCGTGCGGTCTGGCGTATAATTACTTCCGGTGTTTGGTATTCGGAAGCCCTTACGCCAAGGGTGATCCGGGGCAGGCCGCCGTGGTGTAGGAGGCGGACCTGCTTTTTCTTTTGGCTGCGGTTTTGT